>JABDJW010000104.1 GCA_013002375.1 Acidimicrobiales bacterium
CGGCGACGGCGTCGACCAGATCTTCGGCGAACGCGTCGGGGCCGTCGCCCACCTCATCGGCCAAGATCACCAGACCGATGCCGTCCGCGCCCGCCGTGTCGGCCAGGTCGACCGCCCGGGCGTCATCGACCTCGGCGTTCGGCTCGATCGCCAGACCACCGTTCTCGATGAGAACCTCGGCGATGATCGACGGATCCTGGGCCGACGCGGTTCCGGCGCCGATGACCATGGCTGTCACGAGGGCCACCACCCCGACGAGTAGTCGTCCGCCGACACCACGAAGCACGCTCACCATGGCGGTGAGGTTAGCCAAGGTCAGGCAAAGAACATGGAAGCAGTGTTGTAGAGCTCGTCGGACACATACTTCAGTTCAGCTACGCACTCGCCCAGCGGTTTGCAGACGATTCGCTCGCTCTCGAGGGCGACCATCTGGTTGAACTTGCCGTCGTGCACGGCCTCGGCCGCCGCAACGCCGAAGCGAGTCGAGAGCACCCGATCGAACGCCGTCGGCGTACCGCCGCGCTGGACGTGGCCGAGAATGGTGACCCGGGTCTCGAGGTCGGTGCGAGCTTCGATCTGGGCCGCCACCTGGTTCGCGATACCCCCGAGCCGGACGTGGCCGAACTTGTCGACCGGATGCTCGTCCAGGTCCATCGTGCCTTCGGCCGGTTTCGCCCCCTCGGCGACCACGACGATCGAGGCGTAGCGGCCACGCGCGTGGCGTCGTTCGAGGGCCTCGCACACCTCGGCGATGTCGAACGGTTTCTCGGGGATGAGGGTCATCGTGGCACCACCGGCCAGGCCGGACCAGGTTGCGATGTGCCCGACGTGGCGGCCCATGACCTCGACCACCATGACCCGGTCGTGGGATTCGGCGGTGGTGTGGAGGCGATCGATGGCTTCCGATGCGATGTGCACCGCGGTGTCGAAGCCGAAGGTGCGCTCGGTGCCGCCGATGTCGTTGTCGATGGTCTTGGGCACGCCGACGACGGGGATGCCATCGTTACCGACCCGGTGGGTACACGACAGCGTGCCTTCGCCGCCGATGCAGATCAGCCCGTCGAGCTCGTGGGCGGCGAAGGTCTTGCGCACCCGGTCGATGCCGTCTTCGTACATGTACGGGTGGTACCGCGACGTCCCGATGACGGTGCCGCCGCGTGGCAACAAGCCGCGGCACGCCTCGATGTCGAGATGCATGAACCGGTCCTCGAGCAAACCCTTCCAGCCGTCGAGAAACCCCACCACGCTGGCGCCGTACGAGCGCTCGGCCTTGCGCACCACGCCCCGAATGACCGCGTTGAGACCGGGGCAATCGCCCCCGCCGGTCATGACGCCTATCCGCATGTGTGCTCCCGTGATCGTGCTGTGTTCGTTTCGATTCGAAGGGACCGGAGGTTTCCGCTCCCCTGTACCGGTGAGCCTAGGCTGACCGGCTATGGCAGTCGTTTTAGCAATCGATGCCGGCACGACGGGAGTCCGCACGTTCGCGGTGAGCGACACCGGTACCCCCCTCGGTTCGGCCTATCGCGAGTTCACGCAACACTTCCCCCAACCGGGCTGGGTCGAACACGACGCGGCTGAAATCTGGCAGGCGGTCGAAGCCACGATGGCCGACGTCGTCGGAACCCTCGATCAACCGGTCGCCGCGATCGGCATCACCAACCAGCGGGAGACCGTCGTGGTCTGGGACCGTCGTACCAGCGAGCCGCTCGGTCCGGCCATCGTCTGGCAGGACCGCCGCACCGCGGACCGGTGCGAAGCCCTCGAAGCCGAAGGCCACCTTCCCGTCGTGCGAACCACGACCGGCCTGGTACTCGATCCCTACTTCTCGGGCACGAAACTCGAGTGGTTGTTCACCGCGGGGGGCATCACGCCCGATGCCAACACCGCGTTCGGCACGATTGATTCGTGGCTCGTCTGGAAGCTGACCGGCGGTGCGGTACACGCGACCGATGCCACCAACGCCAGTCGCACGTTGTTGTACGACATCGGGGCGCTCGAGTGGTCGGCGGCCATGACCGATCTCTTGTCGGTGCCATCGTCGATACTGCCCGAGGTCCGATCATCGAGCGGCCGCTTCGGCGAAACCACCTCCGCCATCCCGTGCGGCGCGGGAATCCCGATCAGCGGTATCGCCGGCGATCAGCAGGCCGCGTTGTTCGGTCAGGCCTGCTTCGCGCCCGGCCAGGCCAAGAACACCTACGGCACCGGCTCGTTCCTTCTCATGAACGTGGGCGACACCTGCCCCGAACCGGTCGACGGCCTGCTGACCACGGTGGCCTGGACGTTGGCCGACGGCCGCACCGACTACGCCCTGGAGGGTGCGATCTTCGTCACCGGGGCCGCCATCCAGTGGCTGCGCGACGGCCTTGGCATCATTGCCGAGGCGGCCGAGATCGGACCGCTGGCCGCGCAGTGCGAGGACACCGGCGGCGTCTACGTCGTGCCGGCCTTCACCGGGCTGGGCAGCCCGTGGTGGGATCCCTACGCCCGGGGCACGATCGTCGGTCTCACCCGCGGCAGCGGACGCCCCGAAATCGCCCGGGCCGTCATCGAGTCGATGGCCTACCAGACCCGCGATGTCGCAGCCGCCATGTCCGCGGCGAGCGGCAAACCGCTGGCCGGGCTCAACGTCGACGGCGGAGCATCGGTCATGGATCTCCTCCTGCAGTTCCAAGCCGATCAGCTGAAGGCCCCCGTCACCCGAGCTGCGGTCCAGGAGACCACCGCGATGGGCGCCGCATACCTGGCCGGCTTGGCCGAGGGGGTGTGGTCCTCGCTCGACGACGTCACCGCCAACTGGGCGGCCGACGCCACCTTCCACCCGGCCGACGATCCGACCGCCGCCGACGCGGCCTACGCCCAGTGGCTCGAGGCGGTCGAACGCAGCCGCAACTGGGATCGTTGAAGCGACGACCGAGGCC
>JABDJW010000143.1 GCA_013002375.1 Acidimicrobiales bacterium
CGCCGGGGCTGACCACGATGGCGTTCTCGCCCTCCGCGCTGACCGAGATGGTGGCGATGCCGCTCGGTGCTTCGTCGATGATCGTGACGGCATCGATGTTCACCCCTGCCGATCGCAGCGACGCCAGCAAGACCTCGCCGGCGGGATCGTCGCCGACACAACCGACGAACGCGACGCGGCGACCGAGTCGGGCCGCGGCGGTGGCCTGGTTGGCGCCCTTGCCGCCGGGTACCTGGCGATGATCGCCGCCCAGCACCGTCTCGCCCGGCCGCGGATGATGAGGGACCGGAACGACGATGTCGAGGTTGGCACTGCCGACGACGACGATCTCGAACGGTTCGTCACTCGGGTCGGGCATCGCACCATGGTAGCTCTCGCCTCCCCGGGCCGAATCGACCAGACTGACGGGCCATGAGTGACGACACCATTCCCGCCCGCCCGCTCACGTCCGCCCGCGCCGCGGAGTTGGTGGCCGAGCGATCGGTCGCCGACCGGGTGGTGATCGTCACCGGAGCGGCCAGTGGTATGGGCCGGGCGACCGCCGAGCTGTTCGGCGCATTGGGGGCCAAGGTGGCGGCCGCCGATGTCTCGACCGCACAACTCGATGCCGTGGTGGCCGGAATCGTCGAGGCTGGGGGCGAGGCCAGTGCCCACCGCCTTGACGTCACCGACAACGATGCGATCACGACCTTCGTCGATGTGGCTCGGGCTGCGCACGGCCCGATCGACATTCTCATCAACAACGCCGGTATCGCTCATGGCGGGCCGATCGATGGCGAGGAGTTTGCCGACGCGTGGTACGCGGTCTTCGCGGTCAACCTGCACGCCCACATGCACCTCATCCGGGCCTGTCTGCCGGACCTGGCGCGCAACGGCGATGGCCGCATCATCAACATCTCCTCGACCGAGGGGCTGGGCGGTACGGCCAACAACAGCGCGTACGGAGCGGCCAAGCACGGCGTGATCGGCCTCACCAAATCGCTCGCCGTCGAGCTCGGGCCGAAAGGCATCACGGTGAACGCCATCTGCCCGGGGCCGGTTCACACCGGCATGACCGAGCTCATTCCCGACGAGGCCAAGGCCACGTTCGCGCGGCGCCGCACCGCGTTGCGCCGTTACGGCCAACCCCATGAGGTGGCCCACATGACCGTCTCGCTCGCCATGCCGGCGGCGTCGTTCGTCACCGGTGTCGCGTTGCCGGTCGACGGGGGCATGATCGCCCGCAACCAGTAGCGCGCCAGCCGCACGGATGGGAGGAGCGGGGCCCCTTTGCAGGGTCCCCGCTCCAAAGTCCTCCAACACACGAAGCCGGCCGAGGGTGAAGATCGCCGGCTTCTCCAGCGGGTTGTTCGCTGTGCTCTGGCTATCGACGGGCAGTCGGAAAATCTTGAGGGCCGAATCCCGTCGACGTTGGGCTAGCGGCCATGAGTCCAGGCGACGTGGAATGCGGCGAGCTTGTCGGGGTTACGAACGGCGAACGAGCCGGTGAGCTTGCCGTCCACCCAGTTCGAAACGTGAAGCATGAACGGCTCTCCATCGAGTGTGGTGTACAGCGCCGTCTGGCCGTTGGCCCGCACGATGTGAAACTCCATCGACTCCTCGAACCGCTTGGCCAAGCCGATGAACAAGCGCGCCACGCGGTGCGGACCGACAACCGGGGCGCGGGCGGCGCGGTGGTGCGGGCCACCATCGGACAGGTGTACGACATCGTCGGCCAGGTGGCTGGCCAGCGTTTCGACATCGCCGGTTGCCGCCGCGGCGAGGAGCATCTGGGTCAGCGCCTCGACGTTTTCGGGCTCGGCCTGAAAGCGGGGCCGGCCTTCGGCGATGTGGTCGCGGGCCCGTTTGGCGATCTGGCGCGTCGCGGGGTGGGAGCGCTCGATGATGGTCGCGATCTCGTCGAGCCCGAACGCGAAGACGTCGCGCAAGATGAAGACCGCACGCTCCAGTGGCGACAGTCGCTCGAGCACGGCGAGGAAGCCCAACGACAGGGATTCGGCCAGGACCAGCGATTGGTCAGGTGTGGGCTGGGTCGAGGGCGGATCGAGCACCGGTTCGGCGAGCCATGGTCCGACGTAGGTTTCCCGCCGCACCTGGGCCGAACGGAGCCGGTCGAGGGCCAGGCGCGTACAGACCGTGGTGAGCCAAGCCGCCGGATTGTCGATGTCGGTTGCCGCCGCGAAGCGAAGCCACGTGTCTTGCACGATGTCGTCGGCGTCATCGGGCGTGCCCACCATGCGATAGGCGATGCCCCGCAGTCGTGGACGTTCCGCCTCGAACGCGTCAGCCAGTGCCTCGGCATCGGGTTGATCGGCCGGCTCAACCACGGCGTTGCCGCTCGACCGCGGCGATGGAGGCCTGCGCTGCCACTTCCGCGCTCGCCAACACGGCATCGGTGAGGTGGCCGGTCGGGCCGACCCAATCGCCCGCCATGAACACATTGTCCAGCCCCGTATCGGCGACGCCGGGTCGGCCGGCCAGCCCGCCCTGGTCGGCGGTGGGAATCGCCGTCACCGTTGTCATCCGATGCAGCTTCCGGGAGGTCAGGATCGCATCGGCGTCGACCGCGACCAAACGGGCGAAGGCGGCGATGGCGTCCGGATCGGGTTCGTCGTCGGGTCCGAGGTACTGAACCGCGGCGGCGTGAAACGTTCCCGGCTCGGCGAGATCAGCGGCCGCCGAATGATTCGAGAAGTAGAACGGCACGTCACCGCCGAGCGCGAAGTTGACCCGAGGGGCCCGGGACAGGCCGAAGTCGAGGCAGCTCGCGGTGGCAGCGGGGCCGGTTTCGAATGACCGGTTCAGGAGCGCGCCGGTGGCCGAGGGGCCACCGACGGCGACGATGACGGCCGCCGCGTCGGGCAGGGTGTCGATCGCGGTGCCGGATCGCACGTCGATGCCCGGCCGGTGCCGAAGTTGATCGACCAACGACTGCCAGCCGCCGTGGAGGTAGAGCACGCCGGGCCCGAGGGCGACCTGGAGTTGGCGCACCGCGACCTCGGCACTGAGTGTGGTCGGATCGTGCACGTAGGTCGCGAGGCGCACGAGCGCATGGGCGAGGTCGGCGGCCCGATCGGTGGGGGTCGCATCGGCGATCCATTCGGTGACCGACGTGCCGGCGAGCGAGGTGGCCTTCATGCGCGGTAGGCGGGCCATCAACGAGCCGATCGCCGCCTTCTCCCTCCAGCCGAGTGCCTTGGTTTGCAGCAGGGAGAGGGCCCCGCCCGGCGCGAGTTCGGGCCGTCCCGCGAGCACCAGGGTGCCCTTGGTGGGCGGTTGGCCACCGTCGATCGCAACGCCGAGATCGGTGAGCACCCGTTCGGCCGCGCCGCCGCGGTAGAGCGCGTGCGGCCCCTGATTGAAGGTGAATCCGTCCCTGGTCGTGCTGCGGGCGAATCCGCCGGGTTCGGCGTGACGTTCGTACACCGCCACGGAGTGGCCGGCGCGGGCCACGAATGCGGCCGCAGCCAGGCCGGCCAGACCGGCTCCGACAATTGCGACATCGGGTGGGGGACTGGAGTTGCTCATACTTCCTCGACGAGATGGCGTGCTCAAGAGTGACATGCTTCGCCGGAAATTCTGGCGCCGCGGGTTGTGTGCCGTAGGTTCGCGTCCATGTCAGAAGCCATGCCTGAATCAGAAATCGTGCAGATCGCCACGGAGAACCGCATCCGAACCCTCACCCTGAATCGACCCGAGGCACTCAATGCGATGAATCAGGCGTTGTACGACGCGACCACCAATGCATTGCTCGCCGCCGCGAGTGATGACGACGTCGCCGTTGTCGTGCTCACCGGCAACGGCCGCGGCTTCTGCGCGGGCCAGGACCTGCTCGAGATGGCGGCGCAGATGCAGCCCGGATTCGAGCGCGGCGAGCATGGGTTTCCCGGATTGCTCGACACGCTGACCGATTTCCCCAAGCCGCTCCTGTTGGCCATCAATGGATTGGGACTCGGGATCGGCGCGACGATCTGCGGCTTTGCCGATCTGGTGTTCATGTCGACCGAGGCCCGGCTCAAGTGCCCATTCACCTCGCTCGGCGTTGCGCCCGAAGCGGCATCGAGTGAGCTGTTCCCGCGTCTGATGGGTCGCCAGCACGGCGCGTGGATGCTGCTGAGTTCCGAGTGGATGAGCGCGGCGGAGTGCCTGGAGATGGGGTTGGCCTTCAAGGTCGTCGAGCCCGATCAACTCCTCGCGGTGACCTACGAACATGCTGCGGTGCTGGCGTCGAAGCCGGTGTCTTCGCTCGTGGCCAGCAAGGCCGCGATCACCGCGCCGTGGCGCGAGAGCATCGTTGCGGCCCGCCAACGCGAGGACGCGGCCTTCGCCGAGCTCATGGGTGCCCCCGCCAACCTCGAAGCGCTGGCCGCCTTCGCCGAAAAGCGCGACCCCGACTTCACCGGGTTGTAGTTCTCTCGCAGGCGGACCCCGGGGAGTGGCTGGGGTCAGCAACGCCGCAGGCAAGAGCCAAATGGCAGGGGCCGCGGGGTCCAACGTAGACCTGACCCCGCACCTTACAGCTCGTCAGCTCCGCTGCAGCCGCAGCGCGAGTCGAGACCGCCCTACGGGCGGATCGAGCCTGCGGAATGACTAGTGCGCGACGCCGTGGTCGATTTCGTGGAGGCGCTTGACCGCGCCGACCAGGATTTTCTTGGCCAGTCGAGGGCTCTCGTCGAGCAGGCTCGAGAACTCGCGGCGGTTCAGCGCTTCGATGATCATGTCGGTGTCGGCGGTAATCGTCGCGGTGCGGGGCACGCCGGCGACGACGGCGAGCTCGCCGAAGAAGTCACCCGGGCCGAGGGTCGCGAGTACTTTGCCCTTGCGGCGCACGGTGGCGGTGCCGTCGGCGATGATCATGAACTCGCGGCCGGGGTCGCCTTCGCGGGTCAGCTCACGGCCCGCCTTGATGTGGACCTGGGTCATCAGCTTTGAGATGTGTTTGAGCTCTCGCTTCGAGCATTCCGAGAAGATCTCGATGTTGGCCAGGGTCTCATCGAATTTTGCCACGGTTGTCTCCCACTTCTCGTCGCCTGAGCGATGCTACACATCCCGCCTCTGGCTGGCGAAGAAGAACCTGTTCTACGATCCGCATCGGGTCGGAATCATCCGGCCCTTGCACCCGATCGAGAAAGGCGTGACCGGCATGGCCGACGACTATTGGAGCAACATTCCGGGCGGCGATCTGATCGGCTTCTGGAGCATCGCCGAGGTCCACCCGGATCGTCTGGCCGTCGTCGATCCCGACTATCAGGAGATGACGTTCGGCGAACTCGCTGCGCTGACCAATCAAATCGTGCATGGCTTGCGGGCTGCCGGGCTCCGAGCGGGGGATCAGGTGACGACCGTGCTCCCGAACTCGTTCGAGCAGGTCGCGGTGTGTCTCGCCGCCTTTCAGGGCGGCTTCTACGTCACACCGATCAACTGGCATCTGGTGGGCCCCGAGATCGCGTACATCGTGAACGATTGCGAAACCAAGGCGCTGATCGTCCACGAGGACTTTGCCGATGAGGCGGTGCGGGTGTTGGACGAAACCGATGTACCGAACCGGTTCAGCGTGGGTCCGGTGCCCGGCTTCGAGCCGTTTGCATCGCTGATCGAGGGGCAGCCCACCTCGCGCCCGGACGACCTGACGACCGGGTCGTACATGTTCTACACGTCGGGCACGACCGGTCGGCCGAAAGGGGTCCGGCGGGCGTTGCCCGGCACGCACCCGGACGACAACGCGGCCAGCGGTGGTGGGCTGTTCCTGCTGTTCGGAATCATGCCGCACGCCGACAACGTGCACATCACCCAGGCGCCGCTCTATCACACCGCGGTCAACAACTGGACCACGACATCGCTCCAGATGGGGCACACCGTGGTGTTGATGGGCCGCTGGACCGCCGAGGGCGCCCTCGAGCGGATCGACCGGTACAAGGTCACCCAGAGCCACATGGTGCCGACCATGTTCAACCGCTTGCTCCAGCTGCCGCAGGAAGTTCGTGATCGGTACGACGTGTCGTCCTTGCGCACCATGATCCACGCCGCGGCGCCGTGCCCCATCGACACCAAGAAGAAGATGATCGAGTGGTGGGGCAACTCGATCTGGGAGTACTACGCAGCGACCGAAGGTGGCGGCACGATCGTCAATGCCGAGGACTGGATGGCGCACCCGGGCACGGTCGGCACCCCCTGGCCGACGTCGGAGGTCATCGTGGTCGACGACGACGGCAACGAGCTGCCGGCCGGCGAGAGCGGCACGATCTACATGAAGATGGCCGGTTCGAGCTTCGAGTACTACAAGGACGAGGAGAAGACGAGCAAGGCGCGGCTCAAAGGATTCTTCACCGTGGGCGACGTCGGCTACTTCGACGACGACGGCTACTTGTACCTCAACGACCGCTCGAACGACATGATCATCGCCGGCGGGGTCAACATCTATCCGGCTGAGATCGAAGGGGTTCTCCACCAGCACGAGGCGGTCGGCGACGTTGCGGTCTTCGGCGTGCCCCACCCCGACCTGGGTGAGGAGATCAAGGCGGTGATCGAGTTGCGGGAGGGCTGGGAACCCTCCGACGACACGACCGCTGCGATCATGGCGTTTGCCAAGGATCAGATGGCCAAACAGAAGTGGCCCCGCTCGATCGACTACACGACCGAGATGCCCCGCGATCCGAATGGCAAGCTCTACAAGCGCCGGTTGCGGGACCCGTACTGGGAAGGTCACGAGAAGGCGATCTAGGGTTCGCGAACCGAAACCGAGGGAGACGGGCACCACCATGGCACTGCCGCAGGAATTCCTGGACATCCAGGCGCAGGTCCGGAACTGGGGTCGTTGGGGCGACGATGATCGCCTCGGCACCCTGAACTTCCTGACCGACGAGGTCGTGCGGGCCGCGGCGACCGAGGTGCAAACCGGTCGGCGCATCAGCTTGGCGACGCCGCTGGAGTCCAACGGAATGCAACTGGGCGCGATCCCGGGTCGGGTCAACGCCGAGCTCACGACCTTCGCGGTCAACATGTCGCTCGAAGACCGGCCCGAGGCGTTCCACACCAGCGACGATGCGGTGACGATGGGCCTCCAGGCCGGTACCCATTGGGATGGTCTGGCCCACGTCAGCTATGACGGCCAGGTCTATGGCGGCCGGCCGGCTTCGATCATCACCGAGGAAGCCGGTGCGGGCGAGATCGGTATCGAGAATGTTCGCAGCATCTGCGGTCGGGGTGTGTTGCTCGACGTGGCCCGAGCCAAGGGCGTCGACGAGCTCGACTTCGGCTACGCGATCACCGCCGACGACCTCGACACCGCGGTGGCGGCCCAAGGCACGGAAATCCGGTCGGGGGACATCGCCTTGATCCGCACCGGTTTGATGCGGCGCTACCACGCCGGGGAGAAGGAGAACTACAACGGCTGGAGCGGTAGCCCGGGGCCCGGACTCAGTTGTGTGCCGTGGTTTCATCGCCATGAACTCGCAGCCGTCGCGACCGACACGTTCATCTTCGAGGTCTATCCCAGCGAACTCGAGACCGCCGCGCTCGGCGTCCACATGCTCGATGTGGTCGACATGGGGCTCACCCAGGGTCAGAACTGGGATCTGGAGGCGCTGGCCGCCGACTGCGCTGCCGACGGCCGCTACTCGTTCTTCCTCGAAGCCAGCCCCCAGCCGTTTGTCGGCGCCTGCGGATCACCGGTGAATCCGGTGGCCATTAAGTAGGTTCCGAGAAGAGGTTCGGGCCAACCGGTTCTGCAACACTCACCAAAGTCAACACTCACCAAAAGGATGCAATCTCGTGGGAAATCCGGTCATCGTCGATGCCGTCCGTACGCCGATCGGGAAGCGAGGCGGCCAGCTGGCCAGCATGATTGCCCCGCAACTGCTCGCGGTCACCACTCGAGCGCTGCTCGCCCGCAACGAGGTCGAACCGGCCGAGGTCGATCAAGTGATCGCCGGCTGTGTCACGCAGGCCGGGCAGCAGGCTTCCAATGTCGGCCGCACCAGTTGGCTCACCGTGGGTGACGCGTACAACACCGCGGCCACCACGGTCGACTGTCAGTGCGGATCGGGCCTGCAGGCCAACAACTTCATGGCCGGTGTCATCGCCACCGGTGGCGCCCAGATCGGCATCGGCTGCGGCGTCGAGCAGATGACGCAGGTGCCGCTCGGCACCGCGGCACGCGGTGGCGGCGGCTACTACAAGTCGGCGGGATGGCCCTGGGACGATGCCGAACACGGGCAGTTCGGTTCTGCGCAGCGGGTCGCGGAGCGCCGGGGAATCACCCGCGAGGACACCGACGGCCTCGGCGTGCTGTCGCAGCAGCGGGCCGCCCAGGCGTGGGCCGAAGGCCGGTTCGATCGCGAGGTCATCGCCGTGCCCGACGTCCCTCAGGTCGACAAAGAGGGTGAGCCCACCGGCGAGGTCGTCACCGTCACCCGCGACCAGGGGCTACGGGAAACCACCCTGGAGGGCCTGGGCAAGCTCAAGCCGGTCATCCCCGACACGATCCACACGGCGGGGACCTCGTCGCAGATCTCCGACGGTGCCGCCGCCGTGTTGTGGATGGACGAAGACGTGGCCAAGGCCCGCGGTATCAAACCTCGGGCCCGGGTTCGTTATCACACCATGGTCGGCGTCGACCCCTACTACCTGCTCGACGGCCCGGTCGACGCCACCCAGAAGATGCTCGATCAAACCGGCATGAGCATCGACGACTTCGATCTGATCGAGTGCAACGAAGCCTTCGCCGCGGTAGTGCTGTCCTTCGCCCAGGTGCACAACGTCGACCTGGCGAAGGTGAACGTGAACGGCGGCGCCATCGCGCTCGGTCATCCGGTCGGCTGTACGGGGAGCCGGTTGCTCACGACCGCGTTGCACGAGCTCGAACGGACCGACGGCGAGCTGGCCTACATCACGATGTGCCAGGGCGGCAGCCTCGGCATCGCCACGGTCCTCGAGCGCGTCTAGCTCCTACGCCGGTGCGAGAAGATCGCCAGGGATCCAGCCGAGGGTGTCCGCGTCGAGCAACAGCTCGACCCAGCCGCTCGCCGTCTGCACGCCGGTGGCGGTCAGCTGGGCGCCGTGGGTGGCGGTGGCGATCACCGCGGAATCAAAGGCCGGCTGACGATGAATGGCCGCGCTGCCGCCGGGTACGTCGATCTGCACCTGGCTCCGCGCGCCGGTGACCGGTTGCGCGGTTTCCGACAGGAGGTCGGCGAGGCTCCAGCCGCGCACGCCACGAAACTCGACTTCGATCCAGTCGCCGTCTCGGTTGCCGGTCGCAGTGCCGACCTCGCTGTTGCGCATGCCCAGCACAATCGAACCCTGTGGACCGGTGCGGATGTTCACCCCTTCGAGTCCGGGGTTCGGCGTGACGCGGGTGCCGGCCGTGAAGGCCGGCGCCGGCGCGGTCAGCTCCGGATCATCCTCGAACGCCAGCGGGGCGATGCTGGTCGGGGGCGGCCCGACCGGATCGATGGTGAGGTACGAGCTGTGGACCCAGCCGTTGCCGAAGCCGCTGGTGACTTCGAACCAGGTGTCGCCCTCGATATCGGCGATCGAACCGGTCGTGGTGACCTCGGTGCCCGGAGGCAGCCTGGTCAGCGCCTCGTTGTTCACTCCTGGCCCCGAGCGCAGGTTGAGCCCGTCGTCGGTGTTGTACACCGTCCAGACCTGGCCGATGAAGCTGTCGACGTTGTAGCCGAGCGGGCCGCTCGGTTCGCCGTCGTCGGCGGTCGCGCCGGCTTGACGTTCGATGCCGCCGATTTGGCTCTGGCCGGCCGGCTCGGCCCGCTCCACCACGGTGCAACTCGCGGAAACCAGCCCCAGTGTCGCCAGGGTGAGCACGATGACCGCGGGGTGGATTCGGCGGCGAGAAACGGCACGCATGTGCCTTCTATCGGCGACAAACGTCGATTCTGAACCCCCAGGGGGCGGTTAGCTGTCGAACAACACGATGCCCGTGAAGAGCGCGACGGCGATCAGGATCAGCCACCAGGGCAATCCCAGCAGCAGCACGACGACCGAGACGAGCACCAGAGGCACGAGGAGCCAGGCGGCTCGCTGGGCCACGATTTTGGCTGCTTCGCGCTGACCTCGGCGGTCGGCGGGGCTCTTCGGTTCCACCCGCCCAGGCTACTGGCTTACCGGTGGACCAAACCGGCCGCTAGCTTCGTCCGGGTGACGAGCGAGCCCCAGTTCTTCGTCGGCGTGGGCGTGGCCAAGGCGGGAACGTCCTGGTTCGGGCGGTATTTCGCCGACCATCCCGAGGTCTGGTTCTCGCCGGTCAAGGAACTGCACGTGTTCGATCAGCTCCTCGTGCCCGACTGTTCGGTCTTCACCCGTCGGTTCGATCGGCGGATCGAGCGGCTCGCATCCCGGGAGGTACCCCACACCGACCGTACCGCCGGCTTGCTCGACGGCAGCCTGGCCCGCCGCCGCATGGTCGAGGCGCCGTCGCTCGACGAGACGGTGGATCTCTACCGGCAGTTCTTCCTCGAGCGAGCCGGATCGGTCAAGGCCCGCGGCGAGATCACGCCGAGCTACTCGCTGTTGCCCACCGCCGGTTACCAGGCGATCCGTCAGGCGTTTCCCGAGGCGGTGTTTCTGTTGGTGCTGCGCGATCCGGTCGAGCGGTTCTGGTCGCATCTGCGGTTCAAGCAATCGCGCGAGGAAGGCTTCGACGCGATCGACCAGTTCGAGTCGATGCTCGAGGGGTCGGGCGCGGCGGCCCGCAATGACTACGCCGATTTGTTCGGCCGGCTCTTCCCGGCCGTACCGCCCGACCAACTCCTGACACTGTTCTATGAGGATGTGTTCGTCGACGGCTCGGTCGCCGAGGTCGAACGGGTGACGGCCAGGCTCGGGATCGAGGCGGTCGCGCCCGAGCTCTCGCAGGTCGTGAAGCAGAGCCCGCCGGCCGATCTCCCTCACCAACTCGGCCAGATCGCATCGGCTCGATTCGCCGGTGCCTACGAGGCGACCGCGGCGGCATTCGGTCGATTGCCCGAACGCTGGTTGCGCAACCGCGAGCGCGCTCGGTGATTTGCGGCCAGCCTGACATCCACGCCAACCTCGCGGGAGTGACCACCCTGACCCTCCGCGAACAGAAGCGGGCCGAACGCCAGGCGCGCGTCATCGAAACCGCGTTGCGGTTGGCGGCCGACGGTGGCTACGAAGCGGTTCAGATGCGCGACGTCGCAGCCCGATCCGAGGTCGCGCTGGGCACGATCTACCGCTATTTCAGTTCCAAGGACGCCATCTTGATCGCGGGCTTGGCCGAGTGGATGGAGGTCGTGCGGGATCGTATCGATCGCCGGGTCGTCGGCCTCGCCGACCCCGCCGAACGGCTCGACGCCTACCTGCGCGAAGCCGGTGCGCAGTCGGTGGCCAGCCCGACGCTGATGAAGGCGCTCATCACCGCGCTGGCTTCGACCGACGCCGATGTTTCGGCCCACAAAGAGGCCGTGAACCTCCAACTGGGCCGCATGATCGAATCGGCCCTGGCCGGGGCCCCTGACATCGACGCCGCCGGCGTGCAACGGGTGATCCGCCATGTGTGGTTCTCCGCGATTGTCGGCTGGGTGAGCGGCATGCGCGACGC
>JABDJW010000144.1 GCA_013002375.1 Acidimicrobiales bacterium
TCTCGCAGGGGGGCATCATGGGCGCAGTGACCACCGCGCTCTCGCCCGACATCGATCGGGCCGTGCTCGGCGTGCCCGGCATCAACTACAGCACGCTGCTCAACCGGAGCATCGACTTCGACATCTACCAGACGATTCTCGATCCGGCGTATCCCGACAAGCTGGTGCAGGCCCAGGTGCTTCTGCTCTTCCAGATGTTGTGGGACCGTGGTGAGGGCAACGGCTACGTGGCGTACTTCAACGACCCGCTGCCGGGCATGAACCAGAAGACGGCGCTGCTGCACCTGGCCCTCGGCGATCACCAAGTGGCCAACGTCGCCGCCGACGTCATGGCTCGCAGCCTCGACGCCGCGGTGGTCTGGCCGGCGGTCGCGCCGGGCCGCAGCACCGATGTCGAACCGTTCTGGGGTATCGACCGCATCCCGAGCTACCCCTACGTGGGGTCGGCCACGGTCATGTGGGACAGCGGCTCGCCGCTCCCACCGATCACCAACACGTCGAATCACACCGGCGACGATCCGCACAGCGATCCCCGCACCGAACCGGCTGCGGTGACCCAGCTGGCCCATTTCCTGCGTACCGGTGAGGTCATCGATACCTGCGGCGGTATGCCGTGCACGGCAACGCCATAAGCCAACGGCAGATCGATTACGGCGTGAACTCGTGCCGTAAGGCATCGGTGTGGGCGCCGATGTCGGGTACGCGGCCTGCTTCGGGCGGCCCGTGATCGGCCCAGCGCACCGGGTGGGCCGGGAGGTCTACCGTCGCTCCCGTGGTCGCCGTGACGGTGCGGTGGCGCAGGGCGGCGTGGGCGGCAAGACCATCGAGCGTGTTCACTGCGCCATAGGCCACCCCGGCGTGGGCCAATCGATCCTGCAGGGTGGTGCGGTCGACCTCGCCGATGCTGCTCTGCAGTTCGTGTTCGAGCTGTACTCGGTGCTCGACTCGATCGGTGTTGGAGCCGAATCGAGGGTCTCGAGCCAGATCGGGACGACCGAGCACCTCGGTGCAGAGCCGAACCCACTCGCGCTCGTTCTGCACCGCGATGAGGGTCAGCGAGTCATCGGCGGTGCGATAGGCCCCGTAGGGAGCGATCGAGGGGTGGCGTAGCCCGACCCGGGTCGGGCCGGCCCCGGTGGCCAGGTGTTGCACCAGCGGTACGGTCATCCACTCGGCGGCCGTGTCGAAGAGGGACACCTGCAGTCCGGCTCCGACCCCGGTCGTGCCCCGAGCCAACAGGGCTTCGAGCACCGCGGCATAGGCCGTGATCGCGGTACTGATGTCGCAGACCGAGACGCCGATTCGCCCGAGCTCACCTGGGCCGCCGGAGATGGCGATCATGGCGCTTTCGGCCTGGATCAACAGGTCATAGGCCTTCTTGGCGGCCAGATCGCCGACCTCGCCAAATCCGGAGATGTCACAGGTGATGAGGCGGGGGTGCAGGGAGCGGAGCTGTTCGGAGCCGAACCCGGCACGGGTCAAGGCGCCGGGTGCGAGGTTCTGGATGAACACGTCAGCGGCGGCGACGATGCGATGGAGGAGGGCGGCGTCGGCCTCGGTCTTGAGGTCGAGCACGATCGACTCCTTGCCATGGTTGGCCCATGCGAAATAGGAGCTGTCACCGGCCGCGGCGCGGTCATAGCCGCGCGCAAAGTCACCGCCCGCTCGTTCGACCTTGATCACCCGGGCGCCGGCATCGACCAGGCGAGCGGTGCAGAGCGGAGCGGCCACCGCTTGTTCCACCGCGACCACGGTCACGCCGGCCAGAGGCACGAAGGCCGGGAGAGCCGATGGGCGAACGGGGTCGGGCGTCTGCTCGGTCGTCATGATCGACGGGGAGCGTATCGGCTGACCGGGGAGGTTTTCGCTGCGGGCCGGCGGAGTCGCGGGACTTAGGCCTCTGCCGGGCCGGGCCGGATCGTGCTGAGGTGAGTCCACGGCGTGGCGTTGCGGCGCCGACGGGAAACCAACCCCACGAGCAAACGCCACGAGCCAAGGAGCGGAGACAATGGCCAAGAAAAAGGGCGTGAACAAGAAGGACGACAAGAAGAAGGACGACAAGAAGAACGCGGACAAGGCGGTCGCCAAGTCGAAGAACAACAAGGGTGACAAGACGGCGAGCGGCGAGAGCCCGGTGGCGGTGTCCGATCGTCTCGATCTCGCCCATCCCCTGAGCTGGTTCGGCGACTGGATGGACGACTGGCCGCGGATGATCGACCGGCGACTGGTCGAGCCGCTGTGGCGGGCCGCGTCGGCTGACGCGATCAAGGTCGAACAATTCACCGATGACGACGAGATCGTGATCCGGGCCGAGATCCCCGGCGTCGATCCCGACGAGGACATCGAGGTTTCGGTCACCGACAACCGGTTGACGATCTCAGCCCACCGCGAGCAGCGGGAGGAATCCAAAGATGACGACGGCTTCCGGTCGGAGTTTCGGTACGGCTCGTTCCAGCGGGTACTGACCCTGCCGCCCGGAGCCGACGCCGACGACGTCAGCGCGACCTACGACGACGGCATTCTCGAGGTTCGGGTCACCCCCGACACCAAGGCAGCCGAATCGGCCAAGGTGGCGATCGGCAAGAAGGGCTGACCAGAGCGGTCAGCCGCCCGGCACGCGATGCCGGCCGGCAATCCCCGCTCCCTCGAGGCCCTCAGGTGAGGCCCTCAGTGGAGATGGACGATCCGTCGGCCGGTGATCTCGTCGGCCCGAATGCGCACGTACTCGTTGCGCTCGATGGCGTCGGCCCAGGGATCGACCCCCAACGTGTCGAAGAGGGTCTTCTGCCACTCGTCGTCGACCGGGACCGACTGGCCTTTGACCAGAACGCTCCAGCCGCTGCGCTCTTCTTCGTCCCACTCGTCGATCTCGAACGACATCTGATCGTTCATCATGACGTTGTGCAGGATCGATCCGGTCGTCGTGCGAAACAGCACCGACGCGCCGATGTAGGCGTAGTTCACCGGCAGGATGACCGTCTCGCCCCGATCGAGAAACCCGACCCGCCCCACCGAGTGGTGGCGGAGTTTGTCCAGGCACTCATCCCAGCTGAGGACTTCGAGGCCCTGCCGATCCTGGAGGAGGGCAACCTCCTTGTGTTCCCCGGTAGCGTCAGCGCCTGTCGTGCTTGATTCGTTTTCCATGGCACCACCGTGCGTTACCAGAACGGCGATTGCAAGGGGCGAAGGTCCCGTGCCGCGGTGGCACCGGGGAGCAGCCGACGCAACCTAGCGGTGGGATGGGTCTGCTTCGGTCGCCGCCAGGTCTCCGACAACGGCACCGAGCAGGCTCGAGGCGCCGAAACGGAGGCGAGACGGAGTCAGCCACGCGGCGCCCAGAGTGGCGTGGACGATCGAGAGATATCCCAACGCTTCATCGGCGGTTCGGACTCCGCCGGAAATCTTCAACCCGACCGGCTCGCCACCCGCCGCCGTGTGAGCAGCGATGGCCTCGGCCATGGCCAGCACCGACTCGGGCGTGGCCCCGCCGCTGCTCTTCCCGGTCGAGGTCTTGATGAAGTCGGCCCCGGCCTCGATCGCGAGGCCGGCCGCCTTGCGGATGGCGGCGGGCGCGCCCAACTCGTCGACCTCCAGAATGACCTTGAGGAGCTTCGATCGGGCCGCCCGGCGGTACTCGTGGAGCTCGGCCTGCGCCTGCTCGGTGTCGCCGGCGAGGAACGCGGACCGGTTGAGCACGACATCGACTTCATCGGCGCCGGCGGCGATCGCTTCGTGCACGTCGACAATCCGGACCGAGGCGGGGGAGAGGCCGCTCGGAAAGGCTCCAGCGACCGAGGCCGCGTTGACCCGCGTGCCCTGGCACAACTCGGCAACCAAGCCGACCAGGTTCGGGTAGACGCACACCGCGGCGGTTGGGCCAACGGTCGGGTCGGCACTGTCGGGGCGGCGGGCCTGGGCGCACAAGGACCGGACCCGGCCCGGCGTGTCGTCGCCGGCGAGCGTGGTGAGATCGATGCAGCGCACGATCAGCCGCAGGGCCGCCGCTCTCGACAGTGGCGAGTCGGCGCGATCGCTGAGCGGCTCGCCAAACAATGCCTGCGCCCGATCGGCGGCGTCGTGGTCGCCGGGCCCGGCGGCGGTGGCCGTGGCGGTCTGACGCCGCTCGGGGTCGGAGAGCAGCCCGCCGAGGGCGTCGAGCAGGCGGTTCAGTCGCTGGCGGCTCGCCGTGCGATCACGAGTCAACTGGCCGGGATCGTCGGTCGGGGGTTCGGCCCACGTCTCGCCATAGATCTTCAACTTGGCCTCCGTGCCACTGGGCCGGGCGGTGAGCCGGGCATGATCGAGGTTGAAGATCAAGGCATTGGTCGGGTTGTCGGCCTGGGCGAGATCGGTCACCGACGTGACCACTTCGTCGGCCAGCGTGTCAATCGGGGCGGCGCGCAGCGCATCCACCGCCTGCGCGGGACTCACCGCCGCTTCGTCGCCGTAGCGCACCGTGCGCTGGCCACTGACATGAACGCCGAATCGATGATGGATGTGGTCGAGGCGATCGAGTATCGACTCACCGGCGTCGGCCAGATCGCTGACCAGTTCGGCGATGACCAGCGCGGCGCCGATACCGTCCTTGTCGCGGACGAGGTTGCCAACGCAATAGCCGAGGGCCTCCTCGTACCCGAGGACGAAGGGTGCTTCCGGGTGGTGATGTTGCGCGGCCATAATGTGCTTGAACCCGACGAGCGTGCGCTCGAACGTCGCGCCGTGCTCGGCGGCCATGACCTCCAGCAGCCGGCTCGACACGATGGTGTTGACCAGCAGACCGGCATCACCGAGCGGCAGCTGGCGAAGAAGGTGATCGGCGAGCACGATGCCCACTTCGTCGCCGCTCAACAGGCGCCACGCTCCATCGGCCGGAACCGCGACGGCCAGTCGGTCGGCGTCAGGGTCGTTGGCCAGCGCGACATCGGCTTCGGTCTTGGCGGCCAGGGCAAACAGGCCGTCGAGCACCCCCGGTTCTTCGGGGTTCGGGAAGGCCATGCCCGGGAAGTTCGGGTCGGGGTCGGCCTCGGTGTCGACGATCGCGGGCGGAGGGAAGCCTCCGGCCTGGAGTGCATGGGTCATGAGGCCGGCTCCGACACCATGGAGCGGCGTGTAGGCGACGCGGGCGCTGCGACCGCCGCCGCCGTGCAGGAGCGCGGTGACCGAGCCCAGGTAGGCTTCGACCATCTGGTGATCGACTTCGGTGATGTTGCTGTGATCGAGGGCGACGAGTTCGTCTTCACCCACCAGCGGAGCGGCGTTGACCAGGGCGGCGATCTCGGCGTCGATCGGGGAGCGCAGGGGTTCGCCCTCGTGCCAGTAGACCTTGTACCCGTTGTCGGTTCGAGGATTGTGGCTGGCCGTGACCATCACTCCGGCGTCAGCCCTCAGGTGGCGGACCGAGAACGCCAGCAGCGGCGTCGGACGGGGCTGGTCGATGAGTGAAACCTGGATGCCGCGGCCGGCCAGGACCCTCGCGGTGTCGTGCGCGAAGGCGTCGCTTCGGTGCCGGGCGTCGTAGCCCACGACCACGTGGGGTCGATCGATCATCTCTTGGAGGCGGGTGCCCAGCGCCGAGGCCACCAGCCGGACGAGCACTCGGTTCATCCGACCGGGGCCGGCACCGAGCGGCGCCCGAATTCCCGCGGTGCCAAAGGCCAGACGGGCGGTGAAGGCCTCGGTCAGCGCCGCACCGCCGTGGCTGAGCAGCTCGGCGACCTCCTGGCGGGTGTTGGGATTGGGATCGACCCGAAGCCAAGCTTGGGCCAACCAGGTCGGGTCGGGCTCGGCGAGGGTCGGGCCGGTCACGAGCCCAATTCGATCACGCCGTAGCCGCCATCGAACCGGCGATAGAGCACTTGACCAGGCCGTCCGGCTTCGGTGCGATGGAAGACGAAGGGATCGAGGTTCTCGTCGAGCAGGCGCTGTGCACTCGCGATATCGAGGACGACCGGACCGTCGGAGCGATCGACCGGTGCTTCCTGGTCGAGTGAGAGTTCGGCGTCGGCGGGTATCTGCAGGTTGAACCGGCCGTCGCCGGCCCGGCTGATGAGGGCGGTCTCGTCGCTACTGATCTCCTGGAACAAGTAGAAATCGTGGTCGAGGATGTCGAGATCGAAGGCGGCCTCGTCGACGCTCATCGGGGCCGGCGCAAAGGACTTGCGGCGGATCACGGTGGCCGATCCATCGGGCACCGGGACGGGATGGCGCGGCGTTGCGGCAACGTCGCCGTGGTGCCACGAGCCTTCGGTGGCGACGCCGTCGTGACGCTGCTTGCCGATCCGGTGCAGACGGGATTCGTGCTGGTCGACGCGGCGTCGCAATCGCTCGATCATGCCATCGACCGCTTCTTCGACGGTCGTCGCATGCTCGCGGGCGCGCACCGGACCATGGGTCACCTCGAAGGTCGCCTCGGCTCGGACGCGCGGTTCGCCCCGCAACGGCTTCTCCTCGGTGATGCGGAGGTCGACCTTGGTGATGGGTTCACGGCAATGGTCGGCCACTCGGTGGAGGCGCTCTTCGGCCCGTTCGAGCACCTGGCGAGAGACCTGGCCCTTGGTCGAGACCTGGAAGGAGGCGTCTTCGGCGATCGGCATTCTGGGTTCCTCGCTTTTCCGTGATCGGCGTTGTGCGTGATCAGCGTTGTGGTGATCGGGTTTGTCGTGATCGGGGTTTCGGGCGGCGATACGCCGCTCGGTGATCAAGCAAAGCGGGTGCCGCAGCAGCTGCCCAGGGCCCTAGGTCCTCGCGCGCCGATCGCCGAAGGGGCCGAGAGGGGACCAAAGGCCCTGCTCGGCGCGGCCGACGGCGTCCATGCTCGATCTCATGCAGGTCCGCCGAATCCTCCTTCCCCTGGGACCCGGGTCGCGTGTGGCAGACCGGGCGATCCCCGCGGCGGTGGCGATCGCCAAGTTCTTCGAGTGCGGGATCGAGATTCTGCAGTGTGTGCAGGATCCCTATGAGGTCCCACTGCAGCAACGCGATCTCGAGCCGGTCAAGCGCCGGATCCGTCGGGCGCTCCCCGGGGTCGACCTTCGGGTCAGCGTCATCGTCGAACCCCACGCCCCGGCGGGAATCGCGGCCGCCGCTCAACACCAGCTGCCGGTGCTCGCGACCGGCGCGACGGTGTTCGAGCTCGACCGCTATGTCGGCTCGGTCGCCGAGTCGGTCGTTCGGCTCTCGGGGCAGCCGGCCGTGATCGTCGGACCGGCCGCCGATACCGAGCACGCGTTCACCGTCGACCGGGTCGCGGTGCCGCTCGATGGTTCGACGCTCGCCGAATCAGCCATCCCCCTGGCCGTGGAGTGGGCCAACGAACTCGACGTACCGCTGCATCTGCTCTCGGTTGTTCCCCAGACACCGACCGATGCCGACGGGCCGGCGCCGGTCGACGTCGACTACCTTCGCGAGACCGCCGCTTCGGTCGAGGGTGCGATCCAGCCGGTCACCTGGCACATGATGAGCTCGGACAACACGGCAGCAGCTCTGGCCGAGGCGGCCGAGGACGCCTTGCTGGTCCTCCACACCCACGGCCGCACCGGGTTGGCCCGTATCGCGGTCGGCAGTGTGGCGACCGATGTCATCCGGGTCGCTCGCCGAGCCGTCGTGCTGGCCCGGCCCGAACTCGCCGAAGCAACCGGCGGCGACGGCGCCAAACATGCCGCGGGAGCCGAAAGCTAGGAATCCTGGGCTCCGGTGGCCAACCGCTACGCTTGCCGAATGGCCGCTGGTCCCAGCGACGCGATTCGCGTCTTCCTGCTCGACGATCATGATGTCGTGCGCCTTGGCGTTGCCGAGCTGATCGAAGCCGAACCCGACCTCACGGTGGTGGGCCAGTGGGATCGAGCCGATGGCGCGCTCGCGGAGGTACGCAGCGCCGCGCCCGATGTTGCGGTGCTCGATGTCCGGCTCGGCGATGGCAGCGGCATCGAGGTCTGCCGCGACATTCGCTCGGAGTTGCCCGATGTCGCCTGCCTGATGTTCACGTCGTTCGCCGACGACCACGCGTTGGTCGATGCCGGCATGGCCGGAGCGGCCGGCTACGCCCTCAAGCAGATCCGGGGCAACGAGTTGGTCGATGCCATCCGCAAGATCGCCAGCGGGGTGCAGTTGCTGGACAATGCCGAGGTCCGCATGGCGATGCAGCGGCTCCGCGAGAGCGAAGAAGGCAAGCTCGACCTGCTCACCCCACAAGAGAGCAAGATCTTCGAACTCATCGGCGAGGGCTTCTCGAATCGCCAGATCGCCGACGAGCTCTTCCTGGCCGAGAAGACGGTCAAGAACTACGTGTCGAACCTGTTGTCGAAGTTGGGCATGGCCCGGCGTACCGAGGCCGCCGCCTATGCCGCCCGCATCGACGAACGCCGTAAACGTCGTTTCGAGTGATCAGCGGGTGACACGGTGAGCGGGACCGAGCTCGGCCTTCCGACCGACGCCACGTTCTTGCTCGACGGCGCGCCCGACGGTGTCGTGATCGTCGACGCGGACACGATCATCTACGCCAACTCGATGGCCGACACCATGTTCGGCGCGTCGCCGGGCGAACTGGTGGGGTCGCCGCTCATGGAGTTGGTGCCCGAGCGACACCGAACCGCGCACCGTGCCCATACGGCGCACTTCCGGGCCGACCCGTCGAGCCGCCGGATGGGCGAGGCCGCGACCAACCTGTTCGGCCGGCGCCTCGACGGCTCCGAATTCCCGGTCGAGATCAGTCTGAATCCAGTGGTCATCGCGGAACGGGCCGTCGTGATGGCATCGGTACGCGACATCACGGCGCGGCTCGAAGCCGAGCGCGATCGCCTTGCGGTGCAACAATCGCTCGATCAAGTCCGTGACGCCGTGTTCCTGTTCGACGTCGAAACGAGCCAGATCCTGCACGTGAACCGGGGCGCGGTCGAACAAACCGGTTACGGCCGCGAGACCTTGCTCGACGGCATGACGCCGGACCAGCTCCTGCCCGATCTGCTGAGTCGCGAGCTGACCGAGATCCTCGACGCGTTACGCGGGGGAAGCCGCAGCCGCGTCGAAATCGAGACCGCGGTGCGACGCCGCGACGGCTCCGAACTCATCGTCGACCTTTCGATTCAGATGCCGACGGAGGCCGTGCTCGGCGGGCGGCGCTGTTTCATGGCTATCGCCCACGACATCACCGAGCGGCTGGCCGATAACGAACGCGTCGCCGCGAGCGAACGCTCGTTCCGGGCCGCCTTCGAGGATGCACCCGTGCCGATGCTGCTGACCGACATGTCCAATCCGGAGGAGCGCACGATCGTTTCGGTCAACACGGCCTTCGAGCAGTTCCTCGGCTATTCGGCGCCCGACCTCATCGGACGGACGGTGAACGACTTGCTCGACGAATCAGGCCGCCTGAGCCCGAGCAGGTATGCGGCTGCCGCCGAGCAAGACGTCTACCGGGCCGAGATGCGCTACCTGCGCAAGGACGGCACCAGGGTCTGGGGTGATGTGGCCGCCCGAACGATCGATGCCAACGGGACCCCGATGCGTTTGACGCACGTCACCGACATCAGCCGCCGGGTGGCGGCGGAACGGGACCGGGACCGTCGCGAGGCGCAGCTGGCCCTGCTGGCCGACATCCGCAAACTGGTGCTGGTCGAAGAGAACACCGATGTCGTACTGACCTTCATCTGCACGGCCGGCCGGGCGTTGCTCAAGGCCGCCGCGGTCGCGATCCTGCGGCCGCGCGGTACCGAACACCTCGAAGTGCTGACCGGCTCGACCGCCGAGGGTGTCAAGCCGGAGCGCGCTCGGGTTTCACTCCACGATCCCTTCATCGGCGGCGTGTTGCAGACCGGTCAACGAGCCCGTAGCGAACCGACCGCCGATGACGTCGAGCGAATTGCCGAACCCCTCTTGGCCTCCGACGGTCGCATCGAAGGGGTCTTGGTCGCGGCGCCGAACTCCGAACGGGTCGCCTTTGCCGAGGCCGACATCGACCTCCTGGCTGCGCTGGCCCTCGAGGCCGCGGTGGCGCTCGAACTCGAGCGCGTGCGAGCCGATCGGCGCCGACTGCTGGTCGTCGAGGAT
>JABDJW010000153.1 GCA_013002375.1 Acidimicrobiales bacterium
GGTCATCACCATCCCGCTCCTGCCCTTCGTCGGCCGCATCTTCGACAACAAGTTCCGCGAGGACCCACCGGCCATGATGCGCCTGGCCGGCTACTTCGTGATCGCTTCAGGGGTGTTCTACGCCGTCGGCCTGCAGATCAAGGCCATCGGCCCGCTGGTGGTCTTCATCGCCCTGGCCCAGGCATCGATCTCGGCGTCGTTCGTGGCCAGCGCCCCCATCATCGCCTCGGTGTCGCCGTTCCGTATCCGCGCCCAGGCGTTCGCGTTCCTCCCGGTCTTCATCTTCTTGATGGGCGGGTTCATCGGCGGCCTGTTCGTCGGCCAACTCTCGGACTCATTCGGCAACCGCACCGCGATGTGGGTGGTCGCCCCTCCGGCCGCACTCATCGGCGGCCTGTTGATCATCTACGGCTCGAGGTTCATCCGCCGCGACATCTCGTTGGCGGTCGACGAACTGCTCGAGGAGCGCGACGAGATCGAACGCATGAAGGCGAACCCGGACGACATCCCGGTGATCCAGGTCCGCAACCTCGACTACAGCTACGGCCCGGTGCAGGTGCTGTTCGATGTCGGCCTCGAGGTGCGCGACGGCGAAGTCCTGGCCCTGCTCGGTACCAACGGCGCCGGCAAGTCCACGCTGCTGCGGGCGATCAGCGGCCTCGGCGTTCCCGATCGCGGTGTCATCCGCCTCAACGGCCGCACGATCACCTACACCGACGCCGAACGTCGGTTCCAGGAAGGCATCGTGCAGCTGCGGGGCGGCGCCGGCATCTTCCCCGAACTCACCATCGGCGACAACATGCGGGCGTCGGTGCTCGCCAGCAAGCTCAGCGGTGACGAAGTCGAGGCCCGCATCGCCGAAGCCGTCCAGCGATTCCCGGCCCTCGACGGCCGCCTGGGTGAGCTGGCCGGCGACCTCTCCGGTGGCCAGCAGCAGATGCTGGCCCTGGCCATGGCCCTGATGCACAAGCCCAAGATCCTGATCATCGACGAGCTCAGCCTCGGCCTCGCACCGGTCGTCGTCCAGGAACTCCTCCACGTCATCGAGGGCCTGCGGGCCGAGAACATGACGATGATCATCGTCGAACAGTCGGTCAACATCGCACTCTCGATCGCCGACCGGGCCGTGTTCATGGAAAAGGGCGTGGTGAAGTTCGAAGGGAACGCAGCCGAGTTGGCCGAACGAGACGACCTCGCCACCGCAGTCTTCCTCGGCGGCCACCACGACGATGGCGGTGACGAGTGATCGCCAGCATCCTCGGCGCAATCTTTGCCTTCCAGGAACAAACCGAACACTCGCTGCGCGAGATCGAGATCGCCGGCATCGAGATCGAGACCCTGAAGATCGTCATCGGGCTGGCCAAGGGCCTGGCCTACGCCGCCCTGGCGGCGGGCTTCATCCTGATCTACCGCTCGACCGGCGTCTTGAACTTCGCCCATGCCGAGACCGGCGCCCTGGGTCTCGCCATCTTCGTGTATCTCCTGGTCGAGCAGGACCTCAACTGGTGGTTGGCCTACGTCATCGCCATCTTCGTCGGAGCCATGGCCGGCATGATCGTCGAGCTGGTGATCGTCCGAAGATTGTTCAACTCGCCGCGCCTGGTATTGCTCATCGCCACGATCGGTGTCGCCCAGCTCCTCCAGGCGATCAAGATCAACCTGCCGTCGGTCACCCAGGGCGGCAACATCCCGCTCCCGTTCGAGAGGGAGTTCGGCAACCGGCGCACCGACATCATGGTGTTACGACCCCGGGTGTACGTCGTGTTGCTGGTCGTTCCCGTCATCATCTTGTTGCTGGGCCTCTTTCTGAGCCGTACCCGGTTCGGCCTGGCCGTGCGGGCGACTGCCTCGAACGCCGACACGGCGCGGGTCTACGGCACCAGCCCTCGCATCACCTCCACCATCGTGTGGACCATCGCCGGCGCGCTCGCCGTGTCCACCGCCGTGCTGGTGGCACCGCTCGAGAACACCAGTGCGGCTCAGGCCGGAACCGCCGCGCTCGCTGCCCCGCTGCTGCTGCGGGCCATCGTGGTCGGCCTCCTGGCCCGAATGCGATCGCTGCCCAAAGCGATGATGTGGGGCATGGTCGTGGGCGTCATCGAACAGATCGTCCAGGACAACGTCGATTCCTCCAACCGGGCCATTGTCGACCTGTATCTCTTCCTCGCCGTGCTCGTCGTCACCCTGGTCATCACCCGGGGCAACCGCAAGGAAGAAGAAGCCAGCTGGTCGCTCTCACCGCACCTCACTCCGGTGCCCGAGCGCATCCGCAACATCTGGTGGATCAAGTACCTCAACCACATGGGGTTCGCGATCGTCTTCGGTGGGTTCGCCATCTTCGGCCTGCTGGTCGATTCGCCCTCGAAGCTGGTCACCTGGAGCGGCATCCTGATTTTCGCCATCATCGGCGTATCGCTGTCCTTGCTCACCGGTTGGGCCGGGCAGCTCTCGCTGGGCCATTTCGCGTTCGTCGGGCTCGGTGCGCTGTGCATGGTGATGCTCACCCAGGGCAACGAGATACCCCTCCTCGGCACCGGCTTCGAGCTCGAATGGGGCTTGGCCATGGTGCTGTCGGTTGCCATCGGTGTGGTCGCAGCGACGCTCATCGGCCTGCCCGCGCTCCGGGTCAAGGGCCTGTTCCTCGCCGTGGTCACCCTGGCCTTCGCCGTGGCGAGCACCAACTGGCTCTTCCAGCAGGATTTCCTCATCGGCAGCGGTACCGCCACCGAAGAGGTCGTCGAGCCGGTCATCGGCCCGGTCGATTTCGCGGGTCGCAAGGCGTTCTACTGGCTGTGCCTGGGCTCGCTGATGGTGGCGTGTTGGATGCTGGCCCGCATCCGCAAGACCGGCATCGGCCGATCGCTGATCGCGGTCCGCGAAAACGAAGATGCCGCGGCGGCCAACACCGTGTCGCCCAGCCGCATGAAGCTGATCGGCTTCGCGGTGGCCGGTGGCATGGCGGCCTACGCCGGCGCGTTGTTCATCACGTTCCGCGGCGCGATCGTGCCCGCCTCGACCTTCACGCCCGAAGCCTCACTGCGCGTCGTGGCCATCGCCATCATCGGCGGCCTCGGTTCCATCGCCGGCCCCGTGCTCGGCACCCTGTGGGTCCAGGGCGTGCCCGCACTGTGGGGCACCAACCCGCCCGACCTCGTCGTTTTGCTCACCAGCAGCATCGGCTTGCTGCTCCTGCTCATGTACTTCCCCGGCGGCATCCAACAGCTCGTCTACAAGCTGCGTGACCAGATCGTCTACCTCGCCGACCAGCGCTACGGGCCCGGGCAACCGGTTCCCGAACGGCCGGTCGTCAAGGCCGTCCCGACCCGCAACCGGGGCCCGATCGAACTGCCCGAGGGGCAGCCCGCGTTGCAGACCGAGGGGGTCAGCGTTCGGTTCGGCGGCAACCGCGCCGTCAACGAGGTGAGCTTCAACGTGATGCCCGGCGAACTCGTCGGGCTGATCGGCACGAACGGCGCCGGCAAGTCGACGCTGCTCAACGCCATCAGCGGGTTCGTCCCGTCGACGGGCCGTATCGAAGTCCTGGGCCGCGAAGTCAACAATCTGTCGGCGCACCAGCGCCACCGCCTCGGCCTGGGTCGCGGCTTCCAGGCGGCCAAGCTCTATCCCGACCTCAACGTCCGGGAGACACTGATGGTCGCGCTCGAGGCCCGCGAATCCTCCAAGCTGGTGCCCTCGATTCTGGCCGTGCCGCCGTCGCCGGCCTCCGAAGCGCGCAAGCAGAAGGAAGCCGACGAGATCATCCACTTCCTCGGGCTCGGCGCCTTCGCCGACAGCTACATCGGCAGCCTGTCGACCGGCACCCGCCGCATCGTCGAGCTGGGCAGCCTGCTCGCGGTCGACGCCCAGGTGCTGTTGCTGGACGAGCCGACCGGCGGCGTCGCGCAAAAGGAAACCGAGGCCTTCGGCCCGCTCATTCGCAGCATCCAGCAGGAGCTCGAAGCCGCCGTTGTGGTGATCGAGCACGACATGCCGTTGGTCATGAGCATCAGCGACCGCGTGTACTGCCTCGAGGCCGGTGAGGTCATCGCCGAAGGCCTGCCTGATGACGTGCGCAACGATCCGCTGGTGATCTCGTCGTACCTCGGCACCGACGAACGCGCCATCGCCCGCAGCGAACAGGCCTGACCGTTCCCCACGCAGGGGTCAGGTCTACGTTGGACTCCGCGCGCCGCTGGGGTCAGGTCTCCAGAAGACCTTGCGCGCGAGGAGTGGCGCTCCAACGAGCCATTTCGTCCAGAAGTGGTTGCGGCTGGACCGGTTTCACCCAAAACCGGCGCGGGAGCACCTTCGTTTTGGTCGCAAGGTCCAACGTAGACCTGACCCCGGCCCATCGCAGGGTCCAACGTAGACCTGACCCCAACCGCTGACCTGACGTTGGCGCTGTGCAGGGA
>JABDJW010000169.1 GCA_013002375.1 Acidimicrobiales bacterium
GGCCAATTCGTTGAGCGACCGGGACGGCACGAGCACCGATTGCTCCGAGCCGAGCACGGTCGACCCTGGAAGGTCACGCACCGAGAGTCGATAGGAGTCGGTGGCCACCAAGCGCAGACCACCTTCCTCGGCCGCCATGAGCACGCCGGTGAGGATCGGACGGGAGTCGTCGGAAGAGGCTGCGGGAATGACCTGACGCAACGCGTCCTTGAAGACCCCCGCGTCGAGTTCGACCGCTTCGGCCGATGGGCCGGCGATCTGGGGGAACTCGTCGGCCGGAATGACCCGCAGGGAGAATTCCGATCGGCCCGCGGAGATGTGTGCTTCATCGTCGGACACACCGAGTTCGATCTTGCCGTCGGCCACCGCTCGCACGATGTCGGCCGCCAGCTTGGCCGGGAGCACGGCAACGCCGTCGGTGTCACCGGCCACGTCCATCGTGACCGAGATGGTGAGATCGAGATCGCTGCCGGTGAGCTGCAGCTGATTGCCGTTCAGCTCCAGATGGACGCCGGACAAGACCGGAAGAGAACCACCGCGGCTGCTCACGGCCCGCCCAGCGATCGCCAGCGCCTTTTCCAGTGCCTCACGTTCACATCGGAACTTCATGTGTTACGCACACTTTCTCGTTTGGAGTACTTCATTCTGTAGCAGTTCGTAGTAGGGCTTGTGGATTGTGGAGATCGCGACATTACGCCTGGTCAGGCCCGGTTTCGCTATCCAGCCTTCGTCCCCAGTGTCCACGGTGCACATCGAGGTGGACGGGTTGGGCGCAATGTCGTCCCCAGTTCCTACCAGTTGTCCTCGTGACATCCACGCGTTCTCCACATCTCCCTGTTGACGGCCGACGCTCGCTGGGCCCACGTGGCGCGCGCTATTCCGAGCCACTCTTCACTCGCTGGGACAACTCGGTCACCTGGTCGTAGATCTGTCGGCGCTCGCGCATCTGCTTGTCGATCTTGTCGACGGCGTGAATGACGGTGGTGTGGTCGCGACCGCCGAACTCCCGGGCGATGGCCGGGTACGACATCTCGGTGAGCTGTCGAAACACGTACATGCTGATCTGTCGGGCGGTGACCAGTGGCCGGCGCCGGCTCTGGCCGATGATGTCATCGATCTCGAAACCGAACAGCTCCGCGGTCTGCTCGAGGATGAAGGTCGGGGTGATCTGGCGCGGGGTGGCATCGCCGATGATGTCGCTCAAGACCTGCTCGGCCATCTCGACGCTCAGCGGTTCAGAGGTCAACGACGCGTAGGCGGTCACCCGGGTGAGGGCCCCTTCGAGCTCGCGGATGTTGTCCGTGATGTGGGTGGCGATGAAGTCGAGCAGCCCGTCGGGGATCGGTTCGGCCTCGTTTTGTCCCTTCTCACGCAAGATGGCGAGCCGGGTTTCGAGATCGGGCGGTTGGATGTCGGTGGTCAGCCCCATCTTGAACCGGCTCTTCAGCCGATCCTCGAGCGTCGACATGGAGTCCGGCGGCCGATCCGATGACAACACCACCTGCTTGTTGGCTTGATGCAGGTGGTTGAAGTTGTGGAAGAACTCCTCTTGGAGGCCTTCCTTGCCTTCGAGGAACTGGATGTCGTCGACCAGGAGGACGTCGACCTCGCGGTAGTGCCGTTTGAATTCCATCTGCCGGTTGGTGCGGATGGCCTCGACGAATTGGTTCATGAAGGTCTCGCACGAGACGTACCGCACCGTGTAGTTCGCGTAGTGCGCCTCCACGTAGTGGGCAATGGCCTGCAGCAGGTGGGTCTTGCCCAGGCCGGCGTCACCATAGATGAACAGCGGGTTGTAGGACCGACCCGGCGTTTCGGCGACGGCCAGCGCGGCGGCATGGGCGAACCGGTTCGAGGTGCCGGCCACAAAATCTTCGAACGTGTAGCGCTCGTTGAGCGTGTGTTCGCTGACCAGCGGCGTGGCGGTCGGTGCCGGCGGCGCTTGCGTAGCGGCGGCGCTCGGCCGGTCGCGCAGATCGATGACGTCGGCGACCGTGCCGAGCTCGAGTTGCTGGTTCTCCCCCGGCTGCACGTCGAGGCGCACGGTGACGGGGCGCCCGGCGAAGGCGGTGCCCAGCGCGGCGATGGCGTTGATGTAGCGGTTCTCGATCCGGTCCCGAACGATCTTGGAGGGAACGGCCAGCCTGAGTTCGTCGTCGACGAGACCGGTTGGGGTCACATCGAGGAACGTGGTCTGCCACACCACCTCGGACACCTGCTCGCGCAGTGCGGCTGCGCAGGCACTCCAGAGTTCTTGGACCAATTGCACCGAGGACGTCTCCTGGTTTGGTTTGTCCACATGCTCATCCACATTGGGGAAACCCAGTTGTGCACAGGCTTGTGGAAAGTTCGGGGATAACGACAAAGGCGAGTGATCGTTGAAATTCTGCGGAATTTCCGGCGGACCATACCCTTGGGATGGGGAAGCCTGGGGAACGTAGCACCCGCGATCACCGCCGCAAAGCAGAAGCTGGGATTTCTTCGTTTTCGCAGGTCAGCCGGGGTAAACCCCATCGGTGTAGTTCACCGCGAATTCACCCCAGCGGCCCTGGTGGTACTTGGGCCCGTTCCGCAGTGCGGTTTCGGGGGTGGCGATCTGATCCACAATGTGGTCCGGGTTCCGAAATCCGGGTGACCACCAGCACGATCGACACCATCCAGCGGCCCACCCGCGGCACCACCGCACACCCGGCCCTGGCACGGCGTGGGACATTCGTGTGGTCTGGCGGTTGCCGTTGAGGGCGCGATGGATCTAGCGTGGGCGGCTAAGTCTGTCATCGCGCCGTTTCGCGCATGACCGCGGACGGTGCCTGCATGCAGTGGCCATATTCAACATGGTTCGTCGCAGTCAGGAACGCCGGCACCGCCCGAACTAGTCCAACCCGGTCGGGTTGCAGGAGGCCCCCTCGATGAAGCGTACTTATCAGCCAAATACCCGTCGCCGTGCCCGCAAGCACGGGTTCCGGCGCCGTATGCGCACGCGTGCGGGTCGGGCGGTCGTTCGCAACCGCCGCCAGAAGGGCCGCCAGCGCCTGTCGGCTTGATCGGCAGCCTTCGTTCGCAGCGCGATTTCGCTCGGGTTGTGACGCAAGGTACGCCGGCTCGCAGCGGCCCCGTGCGGCTGCGATACCTGGCTCGTACCGGCACGGTCGACCCCGATCCGGTCGAAGCGACACCCCGAATTGGCTACGCGGTCACCCGTTCGGTAGGGACTGCAGTGGTCAGAAACCGGCAACGGCGCCGGCTTCGGGAGGTGTTCGCGGCACTGGATCGACACGGTGAGCTGCCTCCGGGTGACTACCTCGTGGCTCTGCGGCCCGAGGGAGCGACCAACTCGTTCAAGGAACTGGAATCTCATGTCCACAACGCCCTACAGAAGCTGTCACTAAGATGAACCCCTTGGCGTGGCTCATCCGCGGTGCGATCCGCGCCTACCAGAAGGCGACCGAGAGCCGCCCCTCGCCGTGCCGCTTCGTGCCGACGTGCTCGACCTATGCACTCGAGGCGGTCGAGGAGCACGGTGCGATCAGGGGCACCTGGTTGGGCACCAAGCGCATCTGTCGATGCCACCCCTGGGGTGCGCACGGCTACGACCCGGTCCCCCCGCGGCGCCGAGGCAACGCTCCGGTGAATCCGACCTCCACCGACCTCCGGACCCCTGACCCCGGCAAACCTCACCAGATGGACCCTCACCCGACAGAGCCTCACCCGACAGAAGCTGTGCAGGAGCTGCAATGTTCGACCTGATCGCCCGATACATGTCGTGGCTCTACGACCTCACCAATTCTTTTGGTGGCGCGATCATCTTGGTCACCATCAGCGTGATGCTCATCACGACACCGCTGACGCTGAGTGGCACCAAGTCGATGATGCAGATGCAGAGAATGCAGCCGGAGTTGCGCAAGCTCCAGGAGAAGTACAAGGACGATCGCGAAACGCTCAACCAGGAGATGCTCAAGTTCTATCAGGACAACGGCATCAATCCGGTGGGTGGTTGCCTCCCGATGTTCGTGCAACTGCCCGTCTTCTTCGTGCTGTACCGCGTGGTTGCCGGCCTCACCCGCCGCCACGTCGATCTGGGCGATGGGGCCGGCTGGGCGACCGGTGCATTGGCCAGCGACACACCGGCAAGCTTCGACTTCGACCAGAACTTCAACCCTGAGTACCTCGACGCCACGTCGTCGTTGTCCGAGGCCCTCTCCAACCGCAACGACATGCCGTTCCTGGGCGTCGACCTGGCCCGGTCGCTCCTCGACGTGATTCGCGACAACTTCGTCGACTCGCTGCCCTATGTGGCCATGATCGTGCTGGTCTTGTTGACCAGCCTGTATCAGCAGCGGCAGATTCGCGGTCGTTCGACGGGTGCAGCGATCAACCCGCAGCAAGAGATGATCATGAAGGTCCTGCCCTGGATGCTGCCGGTCTTCAGCTTCGGCTTCCAGGCCGCTCTGGTGTTGTACTTCATCGTCTCCAACGTGTACCGCATTGGTCAGCAGGCCTACATCACCCACACGATGTATGGGGACAACGCCCCCGAACCAGTCGCCGTCGGCGCTTCGGCTTCACCCTCGAAGTCGTCCCCGTCCAAACCGGGAAAGCAATCCGGCAGCAAGAAGAAGGGCTCGACATCGGGCTCGACCAAGACGTCGAAATCTGGCCGCTCGTCGAAAGACGCCACCAAAGGTGGCGCGGCGAAGAGCAAGTCAAACGGATCGACAAACCGAACCGGACCCCGCCGCGGTGGTGGACGTACGACGCCGAAGAAATCGGCATCGCGCGCATCCGACCAACGTACGGGTCCCCGACGCGAGGCATCGATCGAACCGAAGCCCCGCAAAAAGAAGAGGAAGTAACACAACGTGGAATGGGTAGAAGCAACTGGCCGATCGGTCACCGAAGCCAAGAACGCCGCACTCGATCTCTTGGGCGTGGCCGGCGATGAAGCCGATTTCGAGGTTCTGGCCGAAGAAGAGAAGGGCCTTTTCGGCCGGGTGAAGCAAGAAGCTCGGGTTCGAGCTCGGGTGCGTCCCGCGCAACCGCGGCCAAAGGCCGAAGGGGGTGGCCGACGCAACGACCGCAAGCGCAATCGCAACCGTGGCGGTGGCGGTGGCGATCGCAGCAAGGCCCGCAGTGGCGGTGGTGACCGCGAGCGGTCGAAGGGCCGTGACAGCGGTGAGCGCGAGCAACGCCGCCAGCAGCAGCGCGAGCAGCGTCGCGAGCAGCGAGAGCAAGATCGTGAGCAACCCAAGCGCGAACGCCAGGCGGCGCGAGCCGGCCGAGAGGAGAGCGCAGAAGATTCGGCGCCGGTCGCGGCCAGTGTCGGCGCAGCAGCAGCACCGACGCCCCGATCCGCTCCCGCCGAAGGCGATGTGGTCAGCCTCGATGCCCAGGCTGAAATCGTGTCGGAGTTCATGTCCGGCCTGTCCGATGCCTTCGGTCTCGCCGGTGAAGTAACCACGATCACCGTCGATGAGGAGACCCGCGAGATTCAACTCAACGGTGATGACCTCGGTCTGTTGATCGGGCCGCGGGGTCACACGCTGCGATGCGTACAGGACCTGGCTCGTACCGTCGTGCAGCGTCAAGGTGATCGTGAGCCCGGACGCGTGCGCATCGATGTCGCGATGTACTACGCAGAGCGTCGTGCCTCGCTGGAACGCTTCACCCGTGAGTTGGCCCAGAAGGTGATTGATTCCGGTGAAGAGTTGGCGCTGGAGCCCATGCGAGCGGCCGATCGCAAAATCGTGCATGACACCGTGGGTGAGATCGACGGTGTCGACACGATTTCGGAGGGCTCCGATCCCGACCGCCGCGTGGTGCTGATTCCGGTCGACTGACCCGGACAACGAACCAGAGCGTCGACATGACGGCAGCAGACAACCACTCTCCGCTGCTGATCGTACTCGAACGTGGACGGGCGCAGGGCCTTCTGGGTCCTGCGCCCGTTGACTTTCACGTGAAACACGCACAGGGCTACGCAGAGGGCTTTCCGGCTGGTGTCACGCTCGGCATCGACATCGGATCGGGTGGGGGTCTTCCTGGGCTCGTGCTGGCCTGGACACACGCGGACATGGAATGGCTTCTCGTCGACGGCCGAAAGAAGTCGATCGATTTTCTGACTGGCGCCATCGAGGAGCTGGGCCTTGTGGCGCGAGTAACCGCCCATCAGCTGCGCCTGGAAGAGTTTGGACGTCTCGAGCAGCACCGCGGTGTGCATCAGCTGGTGGTGGCCCGGTCCTTTGGGCCGCCGGCCGTCGTCGCCGAGTGCGCGGCACCCTTGCTCGCGCCCGGCGGTCGACTGCTCGTCAGTGAACCGCCTCCTCCGGGGGTGGCTGCTACGGGTTCGGACCCATCGGCTCCGGCCGTGCCGCGGGGCGACGAAACATCCCCGTCGCGTTGGCCGGCCGACGGCCTCGAGTTGCTCGGTATGCGACCGGGGCATCGGTGGGTACACGAAGGCAGTACGTATCAGGCCATCGAACAAGTCTCCCCTTGCGGCGACCGGTATCCCCGCCGCGTCGGTATTCCGACGAAGCGACCGCTCTTCTAGCCAGGCGACAACAGCTCTTCCCGCAGGGACCATCACGCCGAACGAACCGAGCTGAATCCGCTGAACCGGCCAGGTCGTCGAACTGGCCAGGTCGTCGGACCAGCTGGAGATACGACGCGATGCTGTCGGTTTTTCCAACCAGTTCAGCCCGGACGAGCGGCGCGGGTCGACATCGGTATTTCCCAAGGTGCCGCGATCGTTGCGTTTCCAGTGCACGCCGCCCGGCTTTGACCCGCGGCAAAAGGCTCGCGAGGATACCCCCTGTGAGTTCCTGGAACGATCCTTCCGAACCAGGGCCAGCGAACGAACCATCCCCCGGTTCACCTTCCCCAAGCGCTGCGCCTCCGACGCGTGCCACCAGTCCGCCCGGCCGAGCCGCCGGTCCGGGGACTCCGATCGCGCCCGACGGGCCCGAGGCGCCGGCGGATGCTGGCTCGCCTGTGGAGACTGGCCCGACGAGCGAACCCGACCCGACCATCGAAGCCGCGAAGGCCGGTTGGAGTGGTGAGGCGGCAGCGTCGCTGGCGAACCCGTCGCCTGACGTGGGCGGCGAACGGTCGATCGAGCCGCGCCTGGCGCGGATCATCGCAGTTGCGAATCAGAAGGGCGGCGTGGGCAAGACGACCACGACGGTGAACCTCGGTGCGGCGCTGGCCGAACAAGGCAAACGGGTCCTGATCGTCGACCTCGATCCCCAGGCCAACGCGACGACCGGCCTCGGACTGAACCCCCGTCATCTCGAGCGCACGACCTACGACGTCATCTTGCACGACGTCTCGATCGAGGACTGTGCCGAAGCCTCGAGCATGCGGAACCTCTTCGTCGCCCCGTCGAGCTTGGACCTGGCCGGCGCTGAAATCGAGCTGGTACCGGCGTTCAATCGGGAACGACGGCTGCAGAACGCCTTGAACGAGGCTGCAGTCGACTACGACTACATGCTGATCGACTGCCCGCCGTCGCTCGGCCTGCTGACGATCAACGCGCTGACGGCCGCGTCCGAGGTCCTGGTGCCGATCCAATGCGAGTACTACGCCCTGGAGGGCTTGGGCCAGCTGTTGCGCAATGTCGAGTTGGTCAAGAAGAACCTGAATCCCCAGCTCGAGGTCCGGACCATCGTGCTGGTGATGTTCGACGCTCGCACCAAACTCGCCGCCCAGGTCGCGAAGGAAGTACGCGATCACTTCGGGCCCACGGTCTGTCGCCAGGTGATTCCACGGTCGGTCCGCTTGAGTGAAGCGCCGTCGTTCGGTCAATCGATCATCACGTTCGATCCCACCTCTCGTGGTGCGATTGCGTATCGCGAGCTCGCCAAGGAGGTTGACGATGGATCGCCCTAGTGGCCTCGGCCGCGGCCTGGGCTCGCTGATTCCCCAAGCGCCCGTCGCAGCCGGCGACACCGACGAGATCGGCCTCCGGGACATACCGATCGACGCGGTTCGACCGAATCGCTACCAGCCTCGCGACAACTTCGACGAGTCGACCCTTGACGCGTTGGCCGCGTCGGTGAAGGAACTCGGTGTCCTGCAACCGGTGTTGGTGCGGGCCCTCGCCGACCAGGACGGCGTGGTGTACTACGAACTCATCGCGGGCGAGCGCCGATGGCGGGCCGCCCGACGGGTCGGGCTCACGACACTGCCGGCCATCATTCGGCCCGCCGATGACAAGAGTTCGCTCGAGCAAGCGGTCGTCGAGAACCTGCACCGCGAGAATCTGAATCCGCTCGAAGAAGCGGCCGCGTACCAACAGCTGATCGACGAGTTCGATCTCAGCCAACACGAGGTGGCCAAGCGGGTCGGCAAGAGCCGTCCCGCGGTGGCGAACACGTTGCGGCTCTTCCAGCTCCCGCCGTCGGTACAGCGCTTCGTGCTCGATGGCTCGATTACGGCCGGTCATGCCCGGGCGTTGCTCGGGCTTCAGACCGAGGCCGAACAGCTGGCCTTGGCCCAACGAGTGGTCGACGAGGGACTGAACGTCCGGATGGTCGAGGCCTTGGTGCGCGGCGATGTCGTGGTCGACGTGCGCGACGAACCCGCCGCGGGTTCTGGAGCCTCCGGTCCCTCGGCTTCCGGCGAGCCCGAGCCCGGCCGTACGCGCCGCGGCCGCCGGACCGCGTTGGCCAAAGATGCGGCAGTGCTCGAACTCGAGCAGCGGCTGGCCAACGCGCTGCAGACGAGTGTTGATATCACGGTGGGGCAGGGGAAGGGCCGGATCGTGATCGACTT
>JABDJW010000203.1 GCA_013002375.1 Acidimicrobiales bacterium
TCGTCGAGCAACACCACGACCACGTTGGGCGCGTCCTCGCCCGGGTGCGGCGCAACCTCGAAATCCGGTTCGGATTCGGCGAGGGTCTTGCCGATCTTGCCGTTCCATTCACCGTACGTCTTCATGCTTCATCCCCCGTATCTCGTACTCTGGTTCCCGGCTCTGCGAACACTAGGCCGCCAGTACTATTGTCAGCAACACTGGCAAAACTCTGCGATCGATCGACCTTGGCACGGAAGAGGACACATGAAGCTCTCGATGACACTCAACTACTCGGGCGACCCGCGCGCCGCAGCCGAGGAAGCGGCCGATCTCGAACGGGCCGGTATCGATGTCGGCTGGGTCGCCGAGCTCTACAGCTTCGACGCGGTCAGCATCTTGGGGTACCTCGCGGCCAAGACCGAGACGATGGAGCTGGGCTCGGCCATCCTGCCCATCTACAGCCGCACCCCCACCCTCACCGCGATGACCGCGGCCGGGTTGGACGCGGTCTCGGGCGGCCGGTTCATCCTGGGCATCGGCGCATCAGGACCACAGGTCATCGAAGGCTGGCACGGCGTTCCCTACGACAAGCCGATCGGTCGCCAGAAGGAACTCATCGAGATCTGCCGCAAGGTCTGGCGGCGCGAGGTCGTCACCCACGATGGAGCCAACTATCAGTTGCCGTTGCCCGAAGATCAGGGCACGGGGCTCGGCAAGCCGCTGAAGCTGATCAACCACCCCAAACGGGCCGACATCCCGATCTACATCGCCTCGCTCGGGCCCAAGAACGTCGAGGTCACCGCCGAGGTCGCCGATGGGTGGATCCCGGTGTTCTTCCACCCCGACAAGGCCCAGTCGGTCTGGGGTGATTCCCTGGCCAAGGGCATGGCAAACCGCGATCCTTCGCTCCCGCCGCTCAGTGTCGTGGCCGGCGGCACGGTCGCAATCTGCGACGACGAGCAGGCCACGAAGATCAAGGACGGCGGCCGATTCATGGCCGCGCTCTACGTCGGCGGCATGGGCGCCAAGGGCAAGAACTTCTACAACAACATCTTCCGCAAGTACGGCTACGAGGAAGAGGCCGAGAAGATCCAGGACCTCTATCTCGCCGGGCGCAAGGAGGAAGCGATGGCCGCCGTGCCGCAGGACTTCCTGGACGCCAGCGCCATGGTTGGCTCGGAGGGCCACGTACGCGAACGCATCGAGGCGTATCAGGCCGCCGGCGTGACCCACCTCCAGGTCACCCCGGCCGGCCCCGACCGTCTTGGCCTGATCGAGAAGATCAAGGGTTGGGTCAGCTGATGGCCCGACTGCACACCATCCTGAAGAGCTTCACCGGCCGGGCCGACACCGAACTCTTTGCGGCCGCGTCCCGCCCCATCGACCCGGACGATTACCTCCTCCCGGACCTCGATGGCTCGGGCCCGGCCACCACCGACATCCCACTCGACAAGACCGCGCCCGACGCCACGCTCGACGGTTGGCCGGCGCGCACCCTCGACGGATGTCACGAACCGCTCGCACCCGGTGTACCCGACCTGCGCGGGGTCTGGGAGGTCTACGAGGGTCGCATGCGCGGCCATGTCGAACGGATCGAGCAGGCCGGCAACCGCATCGTGATCTCCACCGGTGGTCTCGTGCACGACATGTTCTGTGACGGCACGCTCGAGAACGGCGTCGACGACATCGCCGGCTTCGGCGGCGCCCGCATCCGCGTCGCGGCCACGTTCGAGGACGGGGTGCACAAGCTGCGGCCGGGCGCGAAGAGGATCGTGGCCGTGACCCGCCGACTCGTGGACGACGAGCTGCGCTGGCGCTACGGACCGTTCCAGAACAAGCTCCGCCGACTCACCGAAGTTCCTCTGGATCACCCAAAAACACGCAGCGCGTTCGAGGCGAGCCGCTGGCACACGCCTCGCGCGTGAGCATGGACGCGTTCCATGTGCAGCATGACGTCAGGTCGAGATCAACTCAGGTCACCCGACGCGCGTTCAGATAGCACTTGACCACCGCCCGCGACAACGGATACGGTCCCCACCACAAGGCGGACTACGGGCGTAGAAACTAAAGGGGAAAGTCGTGCGGGCGGCGGCAAGCAGGAAATCATCACGTGTGCTCATGGAGCTGCGACCATGTTTTGACGGCTTCGCAGGCATACCTCAGGAAACGCGGGTACTTTTCTCTTCCTTTCATGACTTGCCCAACATTGACCCCACTGGCCTCATCAACCACTCCAATCGGCGCCTGACCCGCAGCACGCCGGGGTACTGGCAAGCCAAGGACACCGCCAGCCAGCTCGATCGTGTTTCCCGCTTGATCGTGTCGTGTGAAGACGACGAACCGGCCACCCCGCTCGACAAGCTCAAACAGCGTACCGAACGGCCCCGTTCGGTCATGTCGCTCACCGCCAGTACGACCTCGGGCATCCCGATCCCGATTCACGACGTCAGTGGCGAACTCTTCAGCGACTACCTCTGGCAACGGCTGTTCGAGAAGGGGCTGGCCCCCGCCGAATTCCAACGGGTTCGCCACGCCAAGTACGTCTCGATTCGCCCCTCGTGGCTCTCGATGCACTCGATGGGTTCGCTCCGGCGCTACCCCAAGCTCGACACCAGCGACTTCGACATCTTCATCGCCCACACGCCGTGGCCGTCCCAGGTGAGCCCGAACACCGAACTCATCGTCCGCTATCACGACGCCATCCCGATCTTCCACCCGCACCAGATCAAGCTGCCGGCGATGCATCAGTTCCATCACTCGTCCGCGCTGCGGTCGAATGCCCAGGAAGCCAGCTTCGTCTGCACGTCCGAAGCAACCCGCCGCGACCTCGTGACCCTCTACCCGCATCTCGAAGAACGCTCGCTCGTCATCCCGACCTCGGTCTCGGCCGACTTCTACCCCGAACCGGCCAGCGACGACACGGTGCTCCAGGTCATCACCGCCAACCGGCTCGGTGGCAAGCCGCCCAGGCAGCAACGCAAGGACAACGACGACGACTTCCGGTATCTGCTGATCGTCTCGACGATCGAACCCCGCAAGAACCACCTGCGGCTCATCGATGCGTGGGATCGCATCCGCCGCGACATCGACGACGATCTCAACCTCGTCATCGTCGGATCACCGGGCTGGGGCCAAGGCCCGATCATGCAACGCATCAAAAAGGGCCAAGCATCGGGCGGGCTCTACCATCTCGCCGGCGTTCCGACCTCGGACCTCCGACTGCTCTACTCCAACGCCGCGGCCACCGTCTGCCCGTCGGTGATCGAAGGCTTCGACATGAGCGGCATCGAGGCCATGTTCTGTGGTTCGCCGGTCGTCGCATCCGACATCTCGGTCCATACCGAGAACTACGGCGATGCCGCCGTGTACTTCGAGCCCTACGATCCGCAGAACCTGGTCGAGGTGCTCGAGAACCTCCTGTACAGCGACTACACCAACAGCCAGCGCAACGAACTGGTCCACCGCGGCCTCACCCACTGCAAGATCTACCGGCGAGCCGAGCTGGCCGACCGGTGGGGCGCGGTGTTCGAGAACATTCGGGCCGGCAAGTTCGGCGCGAAAGCACAAGCTCGGACGCTCGAATGAAGCGCCTCTCGATCGCCCTGTTCATTCTTCGTGACATGTTTCGTATGTCTCGGTTGGCGGTTCTCGCCATCGGCCCCTTCGGGTTGTTGGCCGATATCGCTCGCCTCCTGGGAGCCGGCCTCTTGCTGCAGTTCATCGGCGGCTACGCCCGCAGCGCCGACGGGCCTCGCCTCGATGTCCTGGGTATCGACCTGGGCATCGGGGCGAGCGCGTCGCGTGCCTGGATGTGGGTCGGCGTCATCGCGTTGACCGCAGCCGTGGCGACCGCGCTCGAGTACGCCACCGTGTACGCCCAGCTGCACATCGGCCGCCAGTTCGCCGATCACGCGTCCGATCAAGCCCTCGTCGCCTTGCGCGACCACCCTCAGCGACCGTCCCAGTCCAATGACCCGTCCGGCTTCATCCGCGGCTCGGGCGCCATGCTCGGATCCATCGCCCCGGCCATCCGGATGCTGGTCTTCGGCACCCTCATGTTCTTCATGCGGCCCGGGCTCAGCCTGGTGATGCTCGTCGTCGGCATCATCTTTCTCGGCCCACTCACGATCGCGCTCGGCGATCGCGTCCGCCGCGCGACGCTGCGCAAGCAGAAGACCAAGCGGCGCGGCGGAAACAGCTCGAACGTCGCGGTGCTCTCGTCGGGCCCGCTCTACGGCAAATCCATCCGCATGCAGGCCTACAACAAGTCGCGCACCGATCTCGCCACCAAGCAACGGTATGAAGCGATCTTCCAGGTCCGGGCCAACCAGGAACTCGCCCGCGCCGCGGCCGCGGCCTTCACCGGTGTGGGCGCGATCATCCTCGCCGTGGGCCTGACCATCGGCGAGACGCCTGGTGCCAGCGAGGTCGGCAGCTTGCTCGCCTATGCAATCGTGGCCCAATTCGCCTTCCGCTCCGTCGCCCAGATCGGCGTGAACGCAGTCTTGTTCAACCGGTACCTGCACACCTATGAGTCCTACGTCGAGATGCGCCGGGCCAACCAGGTCCACCGGCTCCAGCGCCCGAAGGTGGCCGTGCGCCCCGAACTCCCGGGGCAGGTCTGGATGGTCCAGCAGCGGCACACACCCGATGCGTGGATACTGCGGGATTGGGTCGAGGCGATCGGCCTCGACCCCGAGACCGCAACAGCGGTCGCGCTCGCCCCCGAAGACCTGCCCGATCGTCCGGTGTACGAACTCATGCTCGGCGGACATGCGGCCACCGCGGAAGACCTCGACCGGTGCCTCGACTTCGTGAACGACGCGGTGGGTCATCAGCTGACCGACGACGAGCTCGATGGATCGTTGCGCCAACTCGACGACGATGACGCCCTGCTCTCGGCGATCGCGTTGTGCCCGGTCGTGCTCCAAAGCAAGCCGCTGCTGGTCGTGTTGCCGGCCAAGCTGCTCGCCCGGTTCGGGCGACGCCGCCGCGAAGACGTGCTCCGCCATCTCAAGATCCACCACGTCGTCGTCGTGGGACGTGGCCGCAAGAACATGCTCGACCTGGCCGACAAGGTGATCGACGGCGACAGCCTCGACCTCCCCGGTCAGGTCGACGAAGACGACGAGGAGGATGACGCCGCGTGAAGTCTTCGATCGAACATCTCGTTTTGCACATCGGCTCGGACAAGGCCGGCAGTTCGGCCATCCAGGAGAGTCTGGTCACGAACCACGACTGGTATGCGAACCGGGGCGTCTTCATCCCCCAGACCGGCATCACCCGGGCGGCCGGTCACCCGCACCTCTTCAACGGCCTCGACGATCCCGAGATGCGGCAATCGCTGATCGCCGAGGCCCGTGCCGCGCGCCAACCGACCGCGGTCCTCAGCTGGGAAGGCGTGCACTTCTTCGACGACGGCCCCCGGAAGGTCTTGCGCGACCTGCTCGACAAGGCCTTCCCGGATGCCCGGCTGACGATCGTCTACTACGTCCGCAATCAGGTCGACCTGGTGCAGACCGGTGTGCTGCAGCGGATCAAACAACAGACGCTCACCCCATCGGCTGTTGCCGATCTCAACCGCCCGCTCGCCGAGATCCCGCTGCGGTCGCGCAAGCTGCTCGATGGCAAGAACCGCTACTACACCGAGCGGATCAGCGCCTGGGAGCGCACCTTCCCGAAGGCCACGCTCGAAGTCCGGCTCTACGACCGCGACCGACTCCTGAACCGCGACATCATCGACGATTTCAACCAGGTCCTGGGCCTCGAGACCGACGGCGAGTGTGCTCGAGCCACCCGCTCGGCCAACACCTCGTTGTGTGCAGAGGCCGCGGTCGTGCTGGCCGGGTTGACCAATCAGGTCTGGGATGAAGACGACCAGCGCCGGCTGATCGATTCCGTGCTCGGATTCAAACAGGGCACCACGGCGTTCCTCCACGACGACGTCCGCGACAGCATCGTCGAGCAGTTCGCCGACGACAACGCTGCGCTCGTCGAGCGTTTCCCACACTGCGCCGGAATCGAGAAGCCGCACTCGCTCCCCCGTCCCGGTCTCGATCCCGACACCATCGCGGCGTGCGAGCGGTTTCTCCTCGATCAACTCCAGTTTCCCACGCTTCTCCAAGGCCGATTGCGCGGCACCGACCTCGGGCGGGTCAACCTGGTCGAAGGCTGGGCTGAGCCGAACGATCGGGGCGTCTGGACCGCTGGTCCTCGTTCGGTGCTGCGGTTCCGCCCCCGGGGCATGCACTTCACCGGCTTCACCAAGCATGTCGCGCTCGAGTTCGCCGGGAAGTACAGCGGCGGCTATCGCGCCAGCCACGTGACGGTCAACGGTCACGACATGGGCGAGATCGATTTGCTCTCCACCCAACTCCTGGTCGACATCGACATGCTCGATGCCACCTACAACATCGAGCTCACGCTCGAACATCCCCCACCCAAGCGCGTCCGCCCCCGCGGCGTCGCCTCAACAGATGCCAATGCCTTTCTCATCCGGCTGTTGGCGTATTCGGTCGAATGACAAACGCTGCAGTTGCCCTCCCCCCAATCGACGCCCCCCTGGAGGCTCGCGTCGCCTTGGTCCACGACTTCATGGTCGAGCGCGGGGGCGCGGAGCGGGTCCTCCTCGAACTCAGCACCGCCTTCCCGGGCGCCATGGTCCACACCGCGATGTTCGACCCGGCCGGCACGTACTCGAAGCTCAGCGGGCTTCGGGTGAACACACTGGTGCCGGACCGATTCCCGTTCCTCACCAAGGAGCACCGCCGCAGCCTGCCCCTGGCCGTGCGAGCGTTCCGGCAGGCCGAGATCGAAGCCGACATCTTGATCGCCAACAGCAGCGGCCTGTCTCATCTGGCCGGATGCACCGGGCGCCGAGTCGTGTACTGCCAGACCCCCGCTCGCTGGCTCCACCGATCCGAGGAATACCTTCGGCGGGTACCAGAGGCCGGCGCTCGCCTGTTCGCCTCCGGGCTCCAGCGCTGGTTGCTGAAGGCCGACGTCGAAGCGGTACGCAGCGCCGATGCGTTCATCGTGAACTCGCGACACATGGCCAATGTCGTCGAAAGCGTCTACGGCATCACCAGCGAAGTGGTGCGACCGCCCTCGTCGCTCCGGGTCGACGGGCCGACCCGCCCGGTGCCCGGCATCGATCCCGGGTTCTTCCTGACCCCGAGCCGACTCCTCAGCTACAAGCGGTTCGACGTCTTGTGCGAAACCGCGGAAGCCCTCCCCGAGAGCCGTTTCGTGGTCATCGGCGACGGCCCGATGCGCAAGTCCGTACTGCGAATCGCGCCGAGCAACGTGAACTTCCTCGGCAGCGTGCCGGAAGAAACGCTCCGTTGGGCCTACGACGCGTGTCGCGCCGTCGTGCTGACCTGCGCCGACGATTTCGGTCTGGTGCCACGCGAGGCAGCCGCGTTCGGCAAGCTCGCCGTCGTACCTTCGGCCGGCGGTTACCTCGAGCAATCTCGCGACGGCCTGGCCACATT
>JABDJW010000220.1 GCA_013002375.1 Acidimicrobiales bacterium
GTCCTCCCCCTCTGGCGCAGTGGCCAAGCGGGTGTCGACGATCGCCATCGATGCTGCCAGCCGTTCGGCGACCGGCAGCTTGCTGAGGGCCAGCAGATCGGCTGACGATCCCCCGGCCCCGCCCGCCGAGGTGCAGGCCAGCACCAACTTCCGGGCCCGACCCGGGTGCCGGGCCACCAGATTCTGGGCCACCATCCCACCGAACGACACGCCCATGACGACCGCTTCGGCGATACCCAGCGCGTCGAGCAAGCCGGCGGCATCGTCGGCGTAATCGGCCATCGAGTAGGTCGTGTCGGGTTTCGCCGACTGGCCCAGGCCCCGCTGGTCGAAGTGGGTCGTGGTGCAGACCTTGTTGAGGGGTGATCGATCGGGGAACGATCGTCGCAGGTCGTTGCCGGTGCCGCTGATCAGCAGTGCGGGCGGACCGGCACCGTGGGTTTCGTAGTAGAGGTCGATCTCGCCGACCGCGATGTGAGGCATCCGACGACTCTAGGCGCCGATCCGCTGGCGTCTCCGGGCCACGGCCGACAGCACGACGATGCCGACGGTGCCGGCGATGGCCACGATCGGGCGTTCGGCCAACCAAGAGACGACGCCGACGCCGGCCACCAGCACCAGGAAGATGCCCGGGAGAATCCCGATCGCGGTCCCGATCAGAAACGGTGGCCAGCGCACGCTCGAGACGCCGAGCATCCAATCGGCCGGAGGAAGCTGCCCGGTCACGACCCGCAAGGCGATGACCTCGGGGAGTCCGCCGTTGGCCAGTCGGTCGTCCCATCGCTGCACCTTGGGTGGCATGCGGCCCGCCACCCAGTCTCGGCCCAGGCGTCGAGCGGCCAGGAATGCGATCGTGCTGGCCCCCATGTTCCCGATCCACGAGAGGGCCACCGCGGCGGGCAGCGACCAGACCAAGCCCGCCGGCACCATGAAGACCGCGCCCGGCACACCGAAGGGCTGCACGAGCCACATCAACAGGACGAACAGGACCGGGCCCCACACCCCTCGCCGCTCGACGAATTCCTGCAGCTCCTCGGGCTCGCTCACGATTCGGTCACCACCGAGCACGAAGAACAGAACGACCAGCGCGACGGCGAACAAGCCGAGCACCACCGCCCGGGTCCGAGCCGAAGGCGCCGGTCGGGCCACTAGCCGGCGACGTCGAGGTCGAGCAGCGGTGGCGCGCCCCGGTGCAACACCAGCGGCACGAAGAACCGGCCGGGATAGGTTTGCGATCGATCGGCCAACACGGTGACCGCATCATTGTAGAAACGACGAGCGGCCGACAACCGGTTCTCGGTGGCGACCAAGCCGTCGAAGAGGGCCTGGTAGGCATGGCTCGCCTGGAGTCGCGGGTAGGCCTCCGATCGGGCCAACACTGCCCTCGCCCGGTTGTCGGCGGCAATGGTTTCGGTCACTGCCGCGACCTCATCATCCTCGGGCAACCCGGCGCGAGCCTCGGCGGCGCGCAGTTGGACCGCCCGCTCGTAGTCCGCCGACGCCGTCGCTGCGGTCTCCAACCGACCGACCAGATCGTGACGGGTCTGGGCCGCGACGTCGATGTTCGACCACGCGTAGATCGCCTGCTGGCGAAGTGCGGTCAGCCGGTTGAACAGGCGAACGAAATACGAGACGACGTACAAGAGGACGGCCGCGATGACGATGGCGAGTACCGGACGCCAGGAGATGTCGTCCTGGAGCACCAGGGTCGTGTCGCCGACGTGGTCGGCCACGGTCGAAGTCGTCGTCGTCCAGATCGGCGAGATGGCGGCAAAGAACAGGCTGGCCACCGTGAACGCCGCAGCCGACATCCGCTTCACCCGGGCGAATCGGGCCTCGGAATAGGCGACGTACATCTGATCGCGGAAGGTGAACGTGTTGCTTTCCTCCGGCTCGCCCATCCAGACCGTGCCGTCGGGCGCCAGGTTCACCGGGCCCGACACCCAGACCTCGTCGGCCAGCGTCACGGCATGTTCGGTGATCCGGTACCGGCCGACCCGACGTTGCACGAGCTTGCGGCCACCGGCGGCATAACCCGACGCGTTCTTGATGTCGATCGCGATCCGCCCCGAGACATCCTCCAGCCAGAACTTCTGCGACCCCTGGTGCTGCGTCCAGATCGTTCGCCACTTGTTCTTGTTGTTCTTTCCGTTCGTGCGAACCTCGATTCTCGCCTGCCAATAGGCACAGGTCGTGTTGGTGAACCACGCGCGCTGCGGCGCCGAGGTCACCGGCCGCCCGACGATTTCGCAGCGCCCGGGCGCCACCCCGGCGATCTCCACGACCGGCTTGTCGGCTACCTTCCAGTACTTGCGCCACTGCCATATCGCCAAGGCGCCGAACAGCAACGACAGGGCCGGGATCACGAACTCGATGGCGGGATGCAGATACGTGCCGCTGCCGTCGCGGTTCCGAGCCACACTCCACCCGATCAGGCCGACGACACCGAGCGCGAACACGGTGCCGATGAGGAGTCCGACGCTGGTGTCCCGGTCGGGCTGATGCGACTCGGTCTCGAGCTGGCCTTGGTACTGGCGGGCCAGCTCGTCAGCCTCGTCGCCACCCAACGAGTGGACGAGGCCTTGCACGAACCCTTGCACGCGATCCTGGGGCGACGTCACCGCGTCAACGGTAGCGACGCGAGCTCGTGGCTCCAGCGATGGAGAGCCGGCGATGGTGCGAAAGCCAGGAGGCCATGAAGCCAGGATGCTATGAAGCCAGGATGCTATGAAGCCAGGATGCTATGAAGACAGGATGCTATGAAGACAGGGTGGCCCGGTCATTTGGATCAGATCAGCACGGCGGTCTTCCGATCAAGCTGGGGCCATGCTCCAACGGCGAGTTCGTGCCCCCACCGGCGTCGCCGGTCGTTCGCGAGACCATTCGCCGCACCAACCGCTCCGCCGACGACCTGGCCCGCAGGCTCGGGATCGGCCGTCGGCAGTTCCTGCAGTCGCTCTGCGGGTCCGCGCTGACACTGCTGACCCTCAACGCCTGCTCCAGTGAGGCCCGGCAGGCGGCGGGGCCGGGGACGACAAGCCTCGCGAGCACGACACCGGGAGGCACGTTCGCACTTCCTGCGACCTCGACCACCGAGGCCCCGGTGGCGTCCACCATCCTGGACGGCGACGAGTTCGTGATGGACGTGCAGGCCCACCTGCTCGAGTACGACCTCGTGCCCGACGCCACGTGGGACGGCAGCCCGTTTCTCGGGCTGCAGTTCCCGCAGCAGAACTGCGGCGAGGCCGACCCGCGGGCCTGCTTCTCGATCGAGCAGTTCCTCGATCTGTATTTCCTGCAGAGCGACACTTCGATCGCGGTGCTCTCGGCCATTCCGGTGATCTCCGACGACAATCCACTGTCGCCGGAGGTCATGGCCACCACCCGGGCGATCGCCGAGGAGCTCTGCGGCACCGGCCGGGTACTGGCCCAAGGGCAGGCCATGCCGAACTGGGGGGAACCGGCGGCCGCCCTCGAGGCCATGTCGGTGTTGGCCGGCACCTACGACCTTGGCGCGTGGAAGGTCTACACCCACCTCCCGACCGGATTCCGGCTCGACGACGGCGACCCGGACGCGCCCGCCATCGGCCAGGCCTTCATCGATCACGTCCGTGAAACCGGGCCACCCATCATCTGCGTGCACAAGGGGTTCAGCGGCTTCGGCGGCGACGGAACCGTCTACGCCGATCCGGCCGACATCGGCCCGGCCGCAGCGCGCAACCCCGATGTCGACTTCGTCGTCTACCACTCCGGCTTCGAATCATCCGTGCCCGAAGGGCCCTATGACCCCGACGGCCGCGGCGGCGATCGACTCATCCGGTCCGCGACCGACGCCGGTGTCGGGCCGGGCCAGAACGTGTGGGCCGAACTCGGCTCGACGTGGCGGTTCGTCATGAGCAACCCGGACCAAGCCGCCCACGTCCTCGGCAAGCTGCTCGTGGCGTTCGGGCCCGACAACGTGGTGTGGGGCACCGATTCGATCTGGTACGGATCGCCGCAGGATCAGATCCAGGCTTTCCGAGCCTTCCAGATCACCGAAGCGTTCCAGGAGCTCCACGGCTATCCCGCATTGACCGACGAGATCAAGGCCAAGATCCTCGGGTTGAACTCCGCCCGGTTGTACGGCGTCGATCCCGTGCATCAGCCGTGCGTGTTCGATCGTGACGCCTTGCGGGAGATCCGAGCCCAGTCGTCGCTCGTTCCGGCCAGCTACGGCCCGCACACGGCCCAGGATGCGCTCGCCGTCATCCGCGACCACATCGTCTAGCCCCGCAGATCGCCTTTGGGGTGGGGCTGGCCGTCGAGTTCGTCCAGCAGCTTTTTCGGGGCCACCTGCCGGTAGGCCTCGGTGATGATGCCGTTGATCTCGTCCCAGTCGACATCGATATCGAGGCGCACACCGATCCACCCGCGATGACCCACGTAGGGCGGCACGAAGAATCGCTCCGGCTCGACGGCGACCGCTTGATCCTGAGCACCGCTCGGCGCGTGGCACCACAGCGCCAACCGACCGTCGTCGTGGTGATTGTCCATGAACATCACGAAGGTCTTCTTGTCCCGGACGAAGAACGTGGGCGCCCCGTGACTCAGCCGTTCGGTGACCTCCGGTAGCGCGAGCGCGAGCGACCGAACCCGTTCCAGCGCGACAGCAGGACTCGGCGCAGCTTTCGGTTTCACCGGTTCAGACCTTGCGGTCGCGGCCTTCCCAGAACGGTGCTCGCAAGTCCTTCTTCAGGATCTTGCCGCTCGGATTGCGGGGGATGTCGGTGATGTAGTCGACCGACGTCGGACACTTGAAGCCGGCCAGTCGACCTTTGCAGAACGAAATCAGCTCGTCGGCGTCGGCACTCGCGCCCTCGGCCAGCACGACCAGCGCCTTCGGCGTCTCGCCCCACTTGTCGTGGGGAACGCCGATCACCGCGCAGTCCGCAACCGCGTCGTGGGCCATGAGGGCGTTCTCGACTTCGGCCGGGTAGATGTTCTCGCCGCCGGAGACGATCATGTCCTTGACCCGATCGTGGATGAACAGGAACCCGTCTTCGAGGTAGCCGGCGTCGCCACTTCGGAACCAACCGTCGCCGGGCAACGCCTCGGCGGTCGCCTCGGGCAGCTTCCAGTAGCCCAGCATGTTGGCCGGCGAGTGAATCCAGACCTCACCGACCTCGCCGTCCGGGACGGTGTTGCCGGTGTCGGTGTCGACGATCTTGAGGGTGACGCCCGGAAGCGGCGAGCCGGCCGAGCGAAGCAGGTGGGCCTTCGGCCCGCCCGGATCGTGGTCCTCGGGCATCAGCTGCGTGACCGCGCCGGTGGTCTCGGTGAGGCCGTAGACCTGCACGAAATCGCACTTGAACATCTCCATGGCCCCGACCAGCACCTCTTCGGTGATGGGGCTCGCGCCATAGGCGACCAATTCCATGCTCGACAGGTCTTTCTCCTGCCAGGGCATGAGCTGCAGGAACTGGAGGTATGCCGGCACCAGGAAGGCGTGGGAGATCTTGTTGGTTTCGATGAGATCGAGGGCGGCTCCGGGGTCGAGCTCGCGCAACAGCACGGTGTGAGCCCCCATCGACATGCCGAACAACGCCCAGCCCGAGCCGCCGATGTGGAACAGCGGCATCGCAGCCAGATTCACCGAACTCGAGTCCATGTCCCACGACGCCGCAGTTTCGAGCAGAGCCGCGAAATTTCCATTGGTGAGCTGCGCTCCCTTGGGCAACCCCGTGGTGCCCGAGGTGTAGAGCTGCAAGCAGACATCGCTCGAGGCGGGCTCGAAACCGGGATCGGCACTGTCGCCGGACCCGACCCAGTCCTCGTACGACTGATGTTCGCCCGCGTCGCCGATCACGACGATGTGCGGGTTCGAGTCGAGGCCCAACTCGATCATCTCGGCCAACTGGGGCGCAAAACTGTCGTGCACCACCAGCACCGTGGCCTCGGAGTCGTTCACGATGTAGCGCATTTCGGCGCCGGCCAGCCGCCAGTTCACCGCGACCAGAACGGCGTTGATCATCGCGCCGCCGAAGAGCAGCTCGAAGTATTCGATGGCGTTCTTGTCGATGTAGGCGATGCGATCCTGCGAACCGACGCCATTGGCCTGCAACGCGTGCGCGACCTGGCCGGCCCGGGTGGTGACCTCGGCCCACGTCTTGGTGGTCCCGTCGAGGGTCACCATCGGCGCATCGGGCCGCTCGGCGGTGTGACCGCGGATGATGTCGACTACGGAATCAATCTTCATGGGTTGTTGGGCTCCTTCGGACTACTCGAAGGCACCAGCCTACAGG
>JABDJW010000438.1 GCA_013002375.1 Acidimicrobiales bacterium
CACGGTGCAGAGCGACATCGTGTACGGCCAGGGTGCGATCGATGGCGGCGCCGGCACGCAAGATCTGCTGCTCGACCTGTACATCCCCGACACCGATCCGGCCGACGGGCCGCTGGCCCTGATGGTCATGATCCACGGTGGCGGTTTCACCGGCGGATCGAAGACCAGCGGCAACCTGGTCGCATCGGCCCAGCAGTACGCCTCGCGTGGCTACCTCGTGGCATCGATCAACTACCGCCTGGGCGGATCCGATCCACTGCCCTCGAGCGCGGTGCAACCGATCTGGGATCTCGTGCAGGGGCCCGGGCTCACCGCACAGGTCAAAGGCTTCGTGGCCGCGATCGACGACACGTTGACCGCCATCGATTTCTTGCACCAGCGCGACGACGTGTTCGCGCCGTGGACGATTCTGTGGGGGTCTTCGGCGGGGGCGATCACCTCGCTGAACGTGGCCTACATCCTGGACGACTTCGGCATCGAAGGTCCGAGGATTGCTGCCGTCATCGACTTGTGGGGTGGCTTCTATGCCACGCCCGATGGTCCGCCGTTCGAGGGGCCCAACGAGCCCCCGCTGTTCATCGTGCACGGCACCGCCGACCCGACCGTGCCCTACGCGCTGACCGAGAACATCGTGAATTGGCAGGCCCAAGTCGGGAACCCGGTCGAGGTCCATGCCATCGTCGGCGCCGGGCACGGCGTGAATATGTTCACCAACGAGGCATCGCCCGGCGTGAGCCTGTACCAACGCTCCGTCGACTTCCTCGACGAGCAGCTCTTCGCCCCGCTCGACGCCTACGTCAACTGAACCGAACCGGTCCCGGGTCGGTGCGCCCACGACCACGATCTGGGCCCACTACGGTCAGGGGGTGAGGTGGCGGCGGATGAGCCACTGGAACATCAGCCAACCGGCGTCATGGGTCGTCAGCGATTGGTGGGCGAGTTCGGCCGATTCGGCGCTGATCGGCACCGGGTTGCGGGCCTTGAGGTGGGCTTCGGCGACCCGCTCGGCCGCGACGAAGTAGCCCACGGTCTCGGCCACGCTGGCGCCGACGGTGAGCAACCCGTGGTTGCGGAGCACGCAGAGCCGGTTGCCGCCGAGCGACGCGGCGATGCGCTTGCCGCCGTCGTAGGTGTTGACCTCGACCTGTTCGTCGTCGTGCAAGGCCTGATCACCCCAGAACAACGCGGCCTCCTGGATGATCGGGTCGAACACCCTCGCCTCGGCCGCGAACGGTGTGCCCCAGGGGGTGTGGGTGTGGGCGGCCGACACGATATCGGGGCGGGCCTCGTGGATCGGGTGATGGATATTGAAAGCGGTCTCGTTGATCGACACGTCTTTTCCGCTCTTGGCCGCTGTGGCCGGCACGCCGTTGGGTCCGACCAAGACCAGTTGGTCGACCGACGCCTGATCGAACGACACGCCGTAGGCCAGCAGCCAGAGATGGTCGGTCTCGATCGGGTCGCGGGCGCTGATGTGGCCGTCGCCGAGCGATCCCCAACGCAGCGCGCCGAACAGCCGGTACGCCAGGGCGAGATCGGTCTTGCGCCGCTCGCGTTCGGCTTGCGGATCGTCGAGGAACTGCTCGGTGTCCTCCCGCTGCAGCGGCGGCCAACTCATGCGCAAACGCTAGCGCGCCACCCGCCCGGGTTCTGGCGTTGGGGTTCTGGCGCTGGGGTTCTGGCGAGGTTGGGGTGCGGTCCTCGCGCATTTTCCTCGCCAGATTGCGGAGGGGCGCCAGATTGCAGAGGGGAGGGTGGGGTGCCGCTGCGGGCTTCGCTACAGCGAGACGGTTTCGGTGTCGGTGCCGCTGCGGAACACCACGCCGGGGAGATCGCCGGTGGTATCACCGTCGACCACGGTGGCCACGCCGTTCACGTACACCGCCTTGATGCCGCGGGCCTCGGCCACCAACCGGCCATGGCCGCCGGGCAGATCGGGCACGAGCTCGACGTCGCCGGCGCTGATGGTCTCGGGGTCGAACACCACCATGTCGGCGTGCCAGCCCTCTTCGAGGCGGCCGCGGTCGATCAGGCCGAACAGCCGGGCCGGCTTGTCGGTGAGGTGGTGGATCGCTTCTTCCAGCGTGGCCAGCTTCTTGCCGCGAAGGCAATCGTCGATCCACTGGGTGGTGTACATGGCGCCGGCCATGCGATCGAGGTGGGCACCGGCGTCGGAGCCGCCGATCATGATCGCGTCGTGGGCCCAGGCCTGCTTGCGGAGCTGCCACGACGAGGGATCGTCATCGGTCGGGCCCGGCCACAGCACGGTGCGCAGCTCGTCTTCGAGCACGATGTCGAGCAGGCAGTAGAAGTCGCGCACGCCGCGCTCGCGAGCGATGTCGCCGACCCGCTTGCCCTTGAGGCCTTCGTTGGCCGCGCTGTAGGTGTCGCCGATCTCGTAGTTGGCCCATCCGGTCAGGCGGCTGAAGACGCCGGCCTCGGGCGAGGCGGCCCGGGTTTCCATGAACTTGCGGACCTCCGGGTCGCGCAGCTTCTCCATGCGCTCGGGAATCGGCAGGCCGAGGATGTCCTTCCAGTCGGGCATCATGTTCAGCGCGCAGTAGGTGCCGAAGCTCATGTTCATGCCGACCAGGACCGGCATGGTGAGGCCGACCACCCGGGCGCCGCGTTCGGCCGCGGTATCCATCGCCGCGAGCTGGCCCAGGTAGTCCTCGGGCCGAGCGGAGTCGACGGTGAGCACGTTCCAGTTCAGTGGCCGTTGGCCCCGCAGTGACATCTCGGCCATGAGGTCGACCTCGTCGTCGGAGAAGCCGCTCATGCACCCGTCGGTCACCCACTCGAGCGTGGTGCCGTCGTAGCGCGACACGGTTTCGCACAGGGTGAGGAGTTCATCGCGCGTCGCCCAGCGGGACGGCACGGCCTCGCCGGTGCCATCGCTGTGGGTGTAGCTCTGGGTCGTCGAGAATCCTATACCGCCGGCCTCGATCGAGTCTTCGAGCAGCTTGACCATCTCGGCCACTTGTTCGGGGGTGGCCTCGTTGCCGACGCTGTCGTCGCCCATCACCACCCGGCGCAGCGCGCAGTGCCCGACGAGGGCGCCGACGTTCACCGCGACCTGCCCGTCGAGCCGGCCGAGGTACTCGCCGAACGTCTTCCAGTTCCAGGGCACCGCGGTCTCGAGTGCTTCGAGGGGCATGCCCTCGACCTTGACCATCATCTTGCGCAGGTAGTCGCCGTCGGCCTCGGTGGCGATCGGCGCCAGGGTGAACCCGCAGTTGCCCATGATCACGCTGGTGATGCCGTGCTCGCTCGACGGTGTCGCGTACGGATCCCAGAACAGTTGGGCGTCGTAGTGGGTGTGGGGATCGACGAACCCGGGACACACCACCAGGCCGGTGACGTCGACGACCTCGGCCGCGTCGTCGGTGACTTCACCGATGGTCACGATGCGGCCATCGCGCACGCCGACGTCGGCCACGCGGCCGGCACTGCCGGTGCCATCGATGACGGTTCCACCCCGCAAAATCAGATCGAGCACGGTCCATTCCCCTGTTCTACCGATCGGCTTTCGGCGACTGTAGCCGACCACCCTTCGGGCTGACGATCCGTCAGATCGGCATCGTTCCAACGAGTTGCATGCCGGTTGGGTTACGGGGTTTGTGCTGACTTGCCCAACATGTCCTAGTGTTTCATCCTTGTAGTCAAGATGAGTGACGCCCGTCACTTCCCGGAGGGGGAACCTGTGCCCGCACGAAAGAACGCCATCTGGCGATTGCTGTCCGTTCTGCTCGCTTTCTCGTTGTTGGCCGCGGCCTGCGGTGGCGACGACGATGACGACGACGGTGCCGAGCCGAACACCACCGAAGCGGTCGAGACGCCGGCCACCGATGGCGTGGCCCAGACCATTGCTCCCACCGATCCGCCCGAGACCGGCCCGGTCGCCGGCGGCACGCTCCGCATCGGCACCGAGGCCGAAGTCGATGGTGTGAACCCCACGACCAGCGCGCTGTCGGCGCCCGGATTGTGGATGGGCATCACCGTGTTCGACACACTGACCGTGTATCTACCTGACGGTTCGGTTGCCCCCTACCTGGCCGAGTCCATCGAGCCCAGCGAGGATTTGAAGAGCTGGACCCTGAAGGTCCGCGAGGGGATCAGCTTCCACGACGGCTCGCCGCTCAATGCCGATGCGCTCATCGCCAACTTCGAATCCCAGATCGGTGCTCCGCTCGTCGGTTTGGCCGTGCGCCCCTTCTATGAAGATCAGTCGGTCGAGGGCGCGACACCGGCGATCGAAAAGGTCGACGAGTTCACTGTCAAGTGGAACCTGCTCGACCCCGACGCCAACTTCCCGGCCTCACTCACCGGCCAGCTCGGCATGGTCGCGTCGCCGACGTGGCTGGCTGACTCGGCTGCCGCTGATGGTGGGCTCGATCAAGCGCCGGTGGGCACCGGCCCGTTCAAGTTCGAGAGCCGTGAGCAAGACAGCGTCACCCGGTTTGTCCGGAACGACGACTGGTGGGGCATCGGTGTCGTCCAGGACGACATCTACCTCGATGCCGTCGAGTTCTATCCGCTGACCGATACCGAACAACGACTCGACCAGCTGCTCAACGACGACCTCGAGATCATCCACACCACGGTGTCGAGCGCGGTGAGCGAGCTCGAGGATCGCTCGGCCAGCGGCGAAGTGCAGGCCCAGTTCGACGACAGCACCGAAGAGTCGTTCGCCATGATCAACTCATCGGTGCCGCCGTTCGACGACATCCGGGCCCGCCAGGCCCTGACGTTCGCCACCCCACGCGATGCCTACAACGAGATCATCGCCGAGAACGTCAACCGACCGGCCAACGGACCGTTCACGCTGGATTCCCCGTACTACAACCCCGATGTCGTGCAGGAAGCCGACGATCCGGATCGCGCGGCCCCGCTGGTCGACGAGTACTGCGCCGAGAGAGGCACCGAGACCAACCCGATCACCGAGGGTCCGACGTGCACCGATGGCAAGATCAACATCGAGCTGCAGTGGTCGGGCCCGTCGATCGTGCAGGATCGTATCGCCGAGTTGTTGCGAGACGACGGCTGGAGCGAGTTCTTCAACGTCGATTTCGACGAGTTGTTCCAGGACGAGCACATTCAGCAAACGGCGCTCGGTCAATACAACGTCAACACCTGGCGCCAGTTCGGTGCGCCGGATCCGTCGCGCGACAAGGTGTGGCTCATGTGCCGGACCGCCGAAGGCATCTCGCTCAACTGGCCTCGGTTCTGTGACGAGGCCCGCGACGCGCTGATCGTCGAAGCCGACTCCGGGGTGAGTGAAGAGCGCTTCATCGAGCTCCAGCAGGAGATTGCCAAGAGCATGAACGAGGCCTACACCTACATCTTCTTCAACCACACCATCTGGGCCTACGGCTACAGCAACAGTGTCCAGAACGTGTGTGGCATGACGGGTGTCAACGATGAGCAGTTGCGCTGCAACGAGAACGGCCGGCAGCAGGTCCGCCACATGTGGCTGGCTGAAGGCTGAGAGGACCGGTAACCAAGGCCAAGACGACGTGAACAGGGGGACAACCGAGTGATAAAGCTCATTGCCGGCCGCATTGTGCTGCTGATCGGGCTGCTGCTGGCAGTGACGATGCTCACCTTCGGGGCAATGAACTTGCTCGGTGACCCCCTGTTCAACATCCTCGGCCCGGTCGCCCAATCGACCGATCCCCGCGATCAGCCTGACATCGAGGCAGCTCGCGCCGACTTCAACCTCGACAGAAGCCTTCCCGTTCGCTACGGGCTATGGCTTGAAGATGTCGTGGTCAACCGCGACTTCGGCCGCTCTTACGGGTCGAAGCTCGAGGTCAACGACATCATGAAGGACCGGCTGCCGAAGTCGTTGCTGTTGGCCGGCATGGCGTTGCTCATGGGGGTGGTCATCGCCATCCCTTGGGGGGTGTGGGCCGCCTCGAGGGCCAACAAACCGGTCGACAAGTTATCGACCGTGGCCACCTTCGGCATCGTGGCGCTGCCGAACTTCGCTTTGGGCGTTCTGCTGTATTACGCGTTTGCGCTGAAGTTGCAGTGGTTCCCGCTGAAGTTCATCGACAATGAAGGCCTGTACATGAGGCTCAAGTCGATGTTCCTACCCGCCCTCACGTTGGCTCTGCCGTTGGCCGCGGTGTACCAGCGGTTGCTGCGCACCGACCTCATCACCACTCTGCAGGAGGACTTCATCTTGATGGCCCGCTCCAAGGGCGTGCCCAAGTGGAAAGTGCTGTTTGGCCATGCGCTACGGCCGTCGATGTTCAGCTTCATCACCGTGTTCGGCCTCAACGCCGGTGCGTTGATCGGCGGGGCGCTGGTGGTGGAGACGATCTTCAACATCCCGGGCGCCGGTTCCCAGATTGTCGAGTCGATCATCCGCGACGACTTCCCGGTCGTATTGGCCATCATCGTGGTGATTACGGCCGGTTTCGTGGTGCTGAACCTGCTGGTCGACGTGTTGTATTCAATTCTCGATCCCCGGGTGAGGAGCTGACGTGGCCGGAACCATGGCAAACCCCGATCACGGGCATGCGCTGGTGGAAAGCGAGCCACAGAACACGACGGTCAAGAAGAAGCTGGGCATCGGCTTCTGGCTGTCGGCGGCTTGGCTGGCGCTGATCGTGCTGCTGGCCGTGCTGGCTCCGATCCTGCCCATCAAGGACCCTACCGAAACGTTCCGGGCCTCTCAGGGCGGAGCGGGGGCGAAAGCGGGACCGTCGGCCGACCACTGGTTCGGCACCGACGAGAACGCTCGCGACGTCTTCGCCCGCACCATCCACGGCGCCCGGGTTTCGCTGACCGTAGGCTTCGCTGCCGTCGCGATCGGCATGACGATCGGCGGGTCGCTGGGCATGATCTCAGGCTTCTTCCGCGGTTGGTTCGACCGCATCTTCTCCTTCATCTTCTTGGTCTTGCTGTCGTTTCCCGCGCTGGTGTTGGCCATCTTGATGACGGCGCTTCTCGACCGCAGCCTGTTGGTGATCACCATCATTCTGGGCGTTCTGGCCATCGCTCCGATCGGCCGTTTGGCCCGCGCCGCGACCATCCAGTTCGCCGACCGTGAGTTCGTCATGGCCGCCCGAGCGATCGGGGCCAAGCCCTGGCGCATCCTGGTTCGCGAGCTCCTTCCCAACGTGTTGATCCCCATGGCCGCGCTCGGTCTCTTGGGTATGGCCGTGTCCATCGTGGCCGAGGGCGCGTTGGCCTTCCTCGGCCTCTCGGTCGAGGGTGGCGCGATCAGTTGGGGCAAGCTGATCAACGAGGGACGCGGCACCCGGTTGCTCGAGGATCAACCGCTCATCGCGTTCGCCCCGATCGTCGTGTTGTTTCTCACCGTGTTGGCCCTCAACTATGCCGGTGACAAGGTGCGCGAGTACTTCGATGTACGGGAGCTCTCGATTTGACCGAGTTGGAGATCGGACCGGCTGACAGCGGTAAGGGCATCGTGCCCTTGCTGGAGGTCACCGACTACGAGGTCGGCTTCAAGACCGAACGGGGCCTGGCTCGCGCCGTCGACGGCGTGAGTTTCACGTTGTATCAGGGCCGCACGCTCGGCATCGTGGGTGAATCCGGGTCGGGCAAGTCCGTGCTGAAC
>JABDJW010000278.1 GCA_013002375.1 Acidimicrobiales bacterium
TCGTCGATCACGGTGCCGAAGATGATGTTGGCTTCGGGGTGCGCGACCGCGTGCACGACCTCGGCGGCTTCGGTGACTTCGAGCAAGCCCAGGTCGCTGCTGCCCGAGATGGTCAGCAGGATGCCGCGGGCACCTTCGATCGAAGCTTCGAGCAGCGGGCTCGCGATGGCCGCGTGGGCCGCGTCGACGGCGCGACCTTCACCGGACGCGTAGCCGATGCCCATCAGCGCCGAGCCGGCGTCGGACATGATCTTCTTCACGTCGGCGAAGTCGGTGTTGATCAAACCGGGCGTGGTGATGAGGTCGGTGATGCCCTGCACACCCTGGAGCAGGACTTCGTCGGCCATCTTGAACGCGTTGAGCACCGACGTCTTGTCGTTTGCTGCGTTCAACAGGCGGTCGTTGGGGATGACGATCTGGGTGTCGACCTTTTCCTTGAGCTTGGTGATGCCGCTCTCGGCCTGCACCGAACGGCGCCGCCCTTCGAAGGTGAACGGGCGGGTGACCACGCCGATCGTCAAGGCACCGAGGCCCTTGGCGATCTCGGCGACGACCGGCGCCGCGCCGGTGCCGGTGCCACCGCCTTCGCCGGCGGTGATGAAGACCATGTCGGCGCCCTCGAGGGCGGTCGAGATTTCGTCGGCATGGGCTTCGGCCGCCGAGGTCCCGACCTCGGGGTCGGAGCCGGCACCCAGACCGCGGGTGAGATCGCGCCCGATGTCGAGCTTGACGTCGGCATCGCTCATCAGGAGCGCCTGGGCATCGGTGTTCACTGCGATGAACTCCACGCCCTTGAGCCCGGCGTCGATCATGCGGTTGACGGCGTTCACGCCGCCGCCACCGACACCGACGACCTTGATGACTGCCAGATAGTTCTGAGGGGTACTTGCCATGACCGCTTGCTCCTGCTGTTTGTTTTTCGGTGAGGCCTAAGGTTCGACATGAGGCTGAACAACCTCGAATCGATACTTGCATGTTGTGCTTGCTGCGTCGGTCGGGGGGCACCCAACGCAAGCCTGGTAAATGTACAGGCGGTGAAACCGTAGTCAGGGTTCGCGGACCAGACCAATCGGAGCAGACCAATCGGACCAGAGAAATCGGGACCGGCCAATCACCCGGGGTGTTGACCTGTACTTCAGGGTGAGGCTGAGGCCAGCGGCCGTCGTCCCCTGTCCGCTCGCGCGTTCAGCAGTCCCGTTTCACGACGGGCGAGTCGGCAACGCTGATGTCGATGCTGGCCAGGCACTGGGTCTCGACCCGGGTGAGCACGGTTGCCAGGCTCACGAACTTGGCGACCAGGTCCCGTTCATCACCAAGGTTGGCGGTCGGCCCTTGCACCAGCTGGACGACGATGGCGCCGCGATCGTCGATCGAGAATCCCTCGGTCCAAGGCTCGAGATCGAACGGCATGGCATCGATCGCGGCGAGCGCGGGAACGGCCAGTTCGACGACCTCGCCGGGGCCGGCGGTCACCGGTGTCGCCATGTCGATCACCGGCCAAGCCGCCGGATCCGGGCGGGCCTCGATCGCATGGCCGCTGAGATCGACCAACAGGTAGCCACCTTCGGCCGCGGGAACCACGCCGAGCGGTAGCCGTTCGACGACCGTGATGTCCACCGCCGATGGCCAGTTGCGGGTGACGGTCGCGGACGCAACCCAGGGCAGGGCTCGGACCCGCGCCACCGCAGCGTCGAGATCGAGATCGACCTGCTGCGTGCCGAGCGTGATACCCGAGACCGTTCGCACGACCTCGGGGTCGAGCTGCGCGACGCCCGCGACGTTGATCTGGTCGACGTCGACCACGTTCGTGCGAGCCACGCCGAGCACCACGCAGGCGAACACCAGCGGTCCGGCGGCGACCCACCAGCGACGCCACCGTTGGGCCTCGAGCGTGCGGTTGACCGTACGGTGCCGGGCCCGGAATCGGGGGTGCGCGGTGGTCGCGGCGTTCATGAGCTCTCGGCCCCGCTCTCGGGATAGCCGATCTCGGGGAAACCAGTCTCGGGAAAGCCGACCAGTACGGTCTCGGGATGCAGACGCACGCCACTATGTTCGTGCACCCGGGTCATGATCGCGCGCATGAGGGCGACGACATCGTCGGCCGAACCATCGGGGTCGGCCTGGATGAAGTTTGCATGCTTGGTCGAAACTTCGGCCGACCCCACCCGGAGCCCCTTGCCGCCGGCGGCGTCGATCAACCGGCCGGCTGAGTCGCCTTCGGGATTGGTGAAGACCGAGCCGGCGTTCTGGCCCCCGGGCTGGTGTTCGCGACGCCAGCGTACGATCTCCGACAGCGCAGCCTCACCAGCTTCGACCCCTCCGCCGGATACCTCAAGCTCAAGTTGAACTTGAACGACGATGTGGTGGGCCGCGATCGCCGAGCATCGATAGCCGAAGGCGAGTTGGTCGACATTCCAATCGGAGGCCACCCCGGCCTGCAGATCGACGACGGTCGCTCCGACGACCGACTCGGCCATCTCGGATCCGTGCCCGCCGGCGTTCATCCGAACCGCGCCACCGATCGAGCCAGGAACACCGACCGCCCACTCGAAGCCGCTGAGCCCGGCGCCAACCGTCTGCCGAGCCACGACGGGCAACCGTGCCGCTCCGCCGGCTCGAACCATGGCCGGTCCGACGCCGCCGGTCGTCATGATCTCGACCGCGGCGAACGGTTCGCCCAGCTGGACCGCCACGCCGGCGAAGCCGGCATCGGCCACCAGAAGGTTCGAGCCCCGGCCCACGACCAGAACGGGCAGGTCGTGTTCGGCGACCACCATGGCCAGCTCCACGAGCTGCTCAATGGTGTCGACCTCGACCATGGCCTCGGCCGCGCCCCCGACCCGGTACGTCGAAAACGGGGCCAGCGACTGATCGAAACGAACGAGATCGGCAAGTGGTGACGCCCGCAGGGCGTCGGCGGCGCGACCCATCAGTTCGCGGCGGTGACGAGCGAAGCAGCCGCCGCACCCAGTGCATCGCGGACGGTGTCCGGGACCGTGGTCAGGTCGCCGGCGCCGAGCGTCAGACAGAGATCGCCCGGCCGCAGCCGATCCGACAGGTATGCGACCAGGTCGGCTCGATGCGGCAAGTACGCAACCGCGGTTCCCGGTGCATGATCGAGTACCGCGTCCACGATGGTCTTTCCGCTGACGCCGGGGCGGGGCGCCTCACCGGCGGCGTAGATGTCGGTGATCACCACCAGATCGGCATCGCCGAACGCATCACCGAAGTCTCGGCCGACCTGTTCGGTTCGGCTGTAACGATGGGGCTGGAACACGCACACGACACGATCCCAGGCGCCGCTGCGGCCGGCCCGGAGCACCTCACGCACCTCGGTCGGCAGATGGGCATAGTCGTCGATGAAGGTGACGCCACCCGCTTCGCCGCGCGCCTCGAACCGTCGGGCCACGCCTGCGTAGCGAGCCAGGGCGCGCTGTGCGGCATCGAACGGCGCACCGTACGCCAACGCGGTGACGACCGCAGCGGTCGCGTTTCGAGCGTTGTAGACCCCCGGTACGGCCAGTGAAATGGAGCCCAGTTCCGCGTCACCGGCGGTGTCGACCAGATCGAAGGCGACTCCCTCGCGATGGGAATCGACGTTGCGGATCTGGTAGCGGGCCGACGGTGCCGTGCCGTAGGTCAGGACGTCATGGCGAGCGGCCAGGGCGGCCGAATCCGGATCGTCGACGCACACCACTCGCGGACCGGGGGCATCGGCCACGAAGCGATCGAATGCGGCCTGGAGTTCCGCGAACCCACCGTACGTTTCGAGGTGATCCGGTTCGAGGTTGGTGACGATGACGCCGTCGCGCACCAACTCGACGAACGTGCCGTCGGATTCATCGGCCTCCACGACGAAGAGATCTTCGTCGCGCCAGGCCGCACCGGTGCCGATCTCGTTGACCTCGCCGCCGATGATGAACGACGGATCGAGCCCCGCTTCTCGCAGCACCAGGGCGAGCATCGACGAGGTCGTCGTCTTGCCGTGGGTGCCGCCGACCGCGACCGTCCGCTTGCAGGCGGTGATCGCGGTCATGAGGTCGCTCCGGCTCAGCACCGGGATTCCCCGATCGCGCGCGGCGATGATCTCCGGATTGCGCTCGGGAATCGCTGTCGATTTGGCGACGAGATCGACGTCGCCCAGGTGGGCGGCATCGTGCCCGATCAACACCTCGATGCCGGCCGAGCGCAGGCGATCGAGCCCCGGCGAGTCCTTGAGATCGGATCCCGCCACCGCGTGTCCCATGCCGGCCAGAACGGAGGCGATGGCCGACATGCCGGCGCCGCCGATGCCGACCAGGTGGACGCGTTGCGGGGCGGTGAGATCGACCGGTGTTGCGGCACTTGCGGTCACGAGGCCTCCGCCGCATGGGCGACGACCAGATCGGCAACCGCGCTCGCCGCGTCGGGGCGGGCGATGGACATCGCCCCCGCCGCCATGGCCTCGAGCCGGGCCGGTTGGACGAGGAGGGCATCGACCGCTTCGACGAATCGAGCGCCGTCGAGCTCGGCATCGGCGATCAGCTGGGCTCCGCCGCACTCGACGAGCGCCTGTGCGTTCGCAGTCTGATGATCGCCCGGTGCACCGGGCAACGGCACGAGGATCGACGGCGTTCCGGTGGTGGCCAGTTCGGCCACGCTCGTCGCGCCCGACCGGCAGACGACGAGATCGGATGCGGCGTACACCGAAGCCATGTCGTGCTCGTACTCGACGAGTCGGTAGTCGAGCGGATCGGCATCGGTCAGGGGGTTGGCCTGCTGCACATCGGCGAAATCGCG
>JABDJW010000285.1 GCA_013002375.1 Acidimicrobiales bacterium
CCACATCGCCACGCTTCGCTCGACGGCATGGTCGATCGATGTGGCGGTCAGCTCGTCGAGCCGGCCCATCAGGTCGGGAGCGACTCCGCCGACACTGGGGTCGCCCGTCGTCGACATGATCGAGGTGAGGCTGCGAACCCGCTGCGGGTGCCGGATGGCCAGCTCCTGGGCGATCATGCCGCCCATCGACACGCCGAGGACGTGGGTCGACCCGATGCCCAGCCCATCGAGCAGGGCCGCGGTGTCGTCGGCCATGTCGGCCAACCGGTATGGAACGTCGGGGGTCTCGCCGCTGAGGCGGGCCATGACGACGGCGGCTGGATAGGGCGCCGGCCCGTCGAATTCGGTCGAGAGCCCCGCGTCGCGGTTGTCGAACTGGATCACCTGGTAGCCGCGGCCGGTGAACTCGTCGACGAAGCCCTCCGGCCAGCTGATCCGTTGGGATCCGAGGCCCATGATCATCAGGAGCGGGTCGCCCTCGCCGGTGATCTCGTAGTCGATGGTGATGCCGTTCGCTTCGATCTGGGTCATGGGCGGAATGTAGGGCTCCTGCTCGCTCGTTGGCGAATAGGCCCTTTATACTTTCGCCGATGACCGCCACCGCCACCGCCGAGAGTGTCGCCTCGCCGGACCAGCCGATCGAGGTACCCCAGCCGGTGAAGCCGTCGCTGCGCGGGGTCTCGCACCGTATCGCCTTCGTCGCGGCGGTCACGCTGACGCCGATCATGATCGTGGCCGCACCCGGCATCGCCCCGCGGTTCGTCATCGCGATCTATTGCGCCGCCACCATTGGCCTGTTCGGTGTGTCGGCGCTCTATCACCGGGTGAATTGGGGGGCGCGGGGGCACGCCGTCATGCGGCGCCTCGATCATTCGATGATCTTCCTGGCCATCGCCGGCACCTACACCCCGATCGCCATCTTCGGTCTGCCACCGGGGTCGCGAAACTTCGTTCTGGCCCTGGTGTGGGGCGGCTCGATCGTCGGGATCAGCGCGCGCCTGTTCTGGTTACGGGCTCCCTATGCCGCGATTGCCATTCCCTATGTCGTGGTCGGTTGGGCCGCGATCTTCGTGATCGACGATGTCTGGCGCGAGATGGGGGTCGCCGCCTTCATTCTCCTGCTGGTGGGTGGTGTGCTCTACACCGTCGGTGCAGTGATCTACGCCACCCGCCGACCGAACCCGTGGCCGAAGACCTTCGGCTATCACGAGATCTTCCACCTCTTCGTGATCAGCGGAGCCGCCGTGCACTACGTGGTGGTGGCCTTCATAGCCCTGCCCCTAGCTTGAGCCACGCATCGGTGCGGTAGCGGGTCCACAGGGTGGCGAGCCGCACCGCCATGAACACGATGAGCGCGGCCCACACCCAACCGACGCCGGCATCGAACAGCAGGACGACCAGGCAGAGCGGCACGAAGACGACCGCCGATATCCACATCGCCCGAGCCAGCCAACCCAGATCGCCGGCTCCGATCAGGATGCCATCGAGGGTGAACACCACCCCATTGATCGGTTGAGAGACCGCCAGGTGCCAGAGCAGGAATCCGCTCAGGCTCACGACGGCCTCGTCGGTGCTGAACACACCGGGCAACCACGGTTTCAGGGCGAGAACCAGCAAAGCGGAAATGGTGCCGGCCGCGAGACCCCATTGCACCATGCGTCTGGCGACCCGACGAGCCTGGTCCCGATCACCGGCGCCGAGAAACCGGCCGATCATCGCCTGGCCGGCGATGGCGATTGCGTCCTGCACGAAGGCCAGGAAGGCCCAGATCTGAAACGTGACCTCGTGCGCGGCGAGATCGATCGGGCCGAGGCGGGCCGCCACTGCGGTCGCCACGGTGAACGAGCCACGGAGAGCGGCGGTCCGAAAGAAGAGGTCGCGCCCGGCGATCGCCAGGTTGGCCAGCACGCCCAAGTCCGGACGCAACGAGGTGTGGTGGCGCTGCACCGCCCGGGTGATCCACCACAGGTAGAACCCGGCGCCCACCGCCTGGGCAATGACGGTGGACAGTGCTGACGCACCGATGCCTTGATCGAACCCGAAGATCAGCACGAGCTCGAGCACCAGGTTCAGTGCGGCTGTGCCGGCCGCGACGAGCAGTGGTCGGGTGGTGTCCTGGAGACCCCGGAGGTACCCGACGCCGGACAGCATGATCAGCATGAACGGCAGCCCGAACAGGCTGATGCGCAGGTAGGTGCGGGCGTAGTCGGCGACCGGCCCTTCGGCGGCCAGTTCACCTCCGAGAATGCGCAGTAGCGGATCGGAGGTCAGCCACCCGATCACGGCCATCACGATGCCCAGGCCGGCGGCCAGCCACAGCGACTGCACCGCCTGGGTTGCCGCCTCGCGCTCCTCGCCGGCCCCCAGCAGTCGCGAAACCGCGGCGGTCGTGCCGTAGGCCAAGAAGATGAAGACGGCCACGAAGATCACCAGTGGCTGGCTGGCGATGGCAAAGCCATCGAGTTGCGGCGTGCCGAGGCGACCGATCACCGCGGTATCGGCCAGCAGGTACAGCGGCTCGGCGACGAGCGCGCCGAGTGCCGGAAGCGCCAACCGCAGGATCTCGCGATCGGTCTGACGGTGGGCGCCCCGCGGCACGATCAGCCCTGGATGGCGACGGGGCGGAACTCGAGCGCGTCGAGAGCACCGGCATCGCCGACGATCTCGTAGATCGCGAGGTCGTTGAACCCTTGCTGGAAGGCCAGCGGATAGGCAAGGGCCCAGAACCGGTGGCCCTGCCCGGTCTGGGCCGATTCGGCCCACCCCACGACTTGTCCGTTGAGGGCGACGAGCAAGTTGTGCCCGGGCGCTCCCGAAATGGTGCCGGCGATGTAGCCGGGCAGGGGACCGGTGAGCTCGACGTTGGCCAGGTTCTCGGCATCGTCGAGTTCGATCCGGAGATCGGATTCCGGACCGATCTGCATCTGGTTCAGCGGTTGGCCGACGAGCCCTCCGTAGGGGCCCCACTGCCACAACCGCAGCCCGGCCGGCCCGGCCGGCACCACTGGCTCGCGGGCCAGCATCTGGGCGTAGGCGGTCGCGCCGTCGACGGTCGAGAAGATGCCGTCGTCGGGCGCTACGCTGTTCAGCCGCCACTGGGTGAAGCGGCGAAGGTCGTCACCCGGGGTCACCGGGCCGAGCAGTGAGCGGCCATCGAGCGGCCACGGCGATTCGGCCCCGAGGTGATCGACGACGGTCGGCACGACATCGATGGTCTGGGCCGGCCGTTGGTCGATGGTGCCCTCGGCCTGGCCGGGCAGTTTCACGAAGAGGGGTACGAACATGACGCCATCGGTGTTGTCTTCACCCAAGCCACGGATGGGATCGCCCGGTTTGAACGACACGCCGTGGTCGGCGGTGACGATCACCAGCGCGTCGTCCCACTGCCCCCGCTGGGCCAGCTCGGCCATCATCTGGGCCAGCAACCGGTCGGTCCACTGCAGCTGCACGAGATGGCGTTGCTGGGCGAAGACCGGTGCCATGGTGTCCGGCCACTCGAGATCGCCGGTCAGGCCCTCGGGCACGACGGTGGCGGCCATGGGATCGCCGCCGTACCGCCGGCCGTCCGCGTAGCGCCACCACGGCTGGTGGGGAAGCACGGAGTGGATGACCTGCAGCTGGTGGCCATCGGGCTGGGTCGCGATGTTGTCGAGCCAGCGGTTGATCTTGTTGTCAGCGCTCGGGTCGGATTGGGGGATGCGGAAATCCGCGGGCTGGCCCTCGACCGTTCGCTCCGGTGAGAGGAAGCCCCACCACACGTCGACGCCATCGTTGACCAGGGCCGAGAACGATGAGTTTCGCTCGGCTTCGCCGCAGAGGGCAGCGGGGCACAGCCGCGAGACCGATTCGTGCACGGTGAGATCGTGCGAGGCGCCCAACAGCGTGAAGATGTTCTGGGGGTGGTTCGCCACGGTGGGCAGAACCTCGGTGTCGGTCGGCCATTGGCCGGTGAAGATCGCCGGTACCGCGGTCGGTGTGGTCGGCGAGATCGACGTGGCGTTGCGGTACCAGGTGCTCTGCTCGGCCAGGCTCGCGAATCCGGGCCACAGGCCGGCGTCGATCTGATCGTCGGGCCCGAGCAGCGACAGGGTGGGCAGCTCGTCGAAGACGATCATGACGACATCGGTCGGGTTGGTCATGTCGAGGACCGGTGCCTCGGCCGTGCCATCGGCGAAGGCGACGTCGGTCACCGGCGACATGAACCAGAAGATCGCCAGGAACAGGGGAGCGGCGACGGCCGAGACCCGCAGCACCGACGCGAACTGTTCCGATCGGAGCCGCAGGGCGACGGCGGCGACCAGCGCGGCCGCGCCGACCCCGTAGACGACCGCCATCGGCAGCTCGGTGGCGTCCTTCAGGGTGGCGATGGCAAACAGGCCGGCCAGCCCGCCGACGGTGCCGGCATGGACCCACCGGCCGACCCTGGCGTCGGTGAGCTCCTCGACGCCCCAGCCGAAGAGCCACAGCATCAGCGGTGGCACGAGCGTGAACAGCAGGCCGAAGGCGACGATGTCGGCTGCGCCGGTGCGACGGAACACCAGATCGGTGGCGTTGCCCTGGAACGTGCTGAAGACCGGCTGGGCGACGACGAGCGCGCTCAGGCCCACCAGCTCGAACAAGCGGGCGCGACGGTTCGGTCGCGGTGGGGGACCCTCCATCCGGCGCATCCTACGAGCTGCACCCGGGCTCGCAATGGCAGCGTCGCCTCACGACCGACCCGGTTAGGCTTGAGGTATGCCGCAGTATCGTTCGAAGACCACCACCGAGGGCCGCAACATGGCCGGAGCCCGTGCCTTGTGGCGGGCCACCGGCATGACCGACGATGACTTCGACAAGCCGATCATCGCGGTGGCCAACTCGTTCACCCAGTTCGTGCCCGGCCACGTCCACCTCAAGGACATGGGCCAGCTGGTCGCTCGTGAGATCGAAAAAGCGGGCGGCGTGGCCAAGGAGTTCAACACCATCGCGGTCGACGACGGCATCGCGATGGGCCATGGCGGCATGTTGTACAGCCTGCCCAGCCGCGACCTGATCGCCGACTCGGTCGAATACATGGTCAACGCCCACTGCGCCGATGCGCTGGTGTGCATCTCCAACTGCGACAAGATCACCCCCGGCATGCTCATGGCCGCGATGCGCCTGAACGTACCGGCCATCTTCGTCTCCGGTGGCCCGATGGAAGCGGGCAAGACCCGGCTGGCCGGCGTCGAGGTCAAGGTCGACCTGATCGACGCCATGATCACGGCGGCCGACGATTCGGTGAGCGACGAAGACGTCGCCAGTATGGAACGTTCGGCCTGCCCGACCTGTGGTTCGTGCTCGGGCATGTTCACCGCGAACTCGATGAACTGCCTGACCGAGGCCCTCGGCCTCTCACTGCCCGGCAACGGCACCACGTTGGCCACCCACGCCGATCGTGAGCACCTGTTCCTGGAGGCCGGTCGGCGCATCGTCGATCTGGCCCGCCGGTACTACGAAAAGGACGACGAGGGCGTGTTGCCCCGCTCGATCTCGTCCAAAGCCGCGTTCGAGAACGCCATGATCCTCGACATCGCCATGGGCGGGTCCACCAACACCGTCCTGCACATCCTGGCCGCCGCGGCCGAAGGCGGGGTCGACTTCACCATGGCCGACATCGATCGGCTCAGCCGCCGGTCACCCAACATCTGCAAGGTCGCCCCGTCGATCCCCGACGTGCACGTCGAAGACGTCCATCGGGCCGGTGGCATCATGGCCATCCTGGGCGAGCTCGACCGCGGCGGACTGCTCGATACTTCGGTGCCGACGGTGCACGCCGACACCCTCGGCGCCGCGCTCGACGAGTGGGACATCATGCGACCGACCTGCACCGAACAGGCCCGGCAGCTCTTTCATGCCGGCCCGGCCGGTATCCCGACCCAGGTGGCGTTCAGCCAGAGCACCCGCTGGCCGTCGCTCGACGAGGACCGCGCGACCGGCGTGATTCGGTCGGTCGACCATGCCTTCAGCGCCGATGGCGGGCTGGCCATCCTCTACGGAAACCTGGCCGAAGACGGCTGCATCGTGAAGACGGCGGGGGTCGATGAATCGATCTTGACGTTCTCCGGTCCGGCTCGGGTCTTCGAGAGCCAAGACGCTGCGGTCGAAGCCATCCTGGCCGATCAGATCGGGGCCGGTGATGTCGTCGTCATCCGCTACGAAGGACCGCGCGGTGGGCCCGGCATGCAGGAGATGCTGTACCCGACCTCGTACCTGAAGTCGAAGAACCTGGGCAAGGAGTGCGCCCTGCTGACCGACGGACGCTTCTCGGGCGGCACCTCCGGGCTGTCGATCGGTCACGCATCGCCGGAGGCCGCCGAAGGCGGCACCATTGGCCTGGTCGAGGAGGGTGACACCATCGAGATCGACATCCCCAACCGCCGGATCGAGCTCATGGTCGACGCCGACACGCTGGCGTCGCGCCGCACCGCGCTCGATGCCGTTGGCTGGAAGCCCCACGGCCGGCAGCGCGAGGTGTCACAGGCCCTCCAGGCCTACGCGGCGCTCACCACGTCCGCGGCCCGCGGCGCGGTGCGAGACGTGAGCCAGGTCGGCTAGCGCACTTCAGTCGAGCCAGTGTCCGGTGCGGCGGGCAAAGGCGGCCGCGGTCGGCGTCATGAAGTCGAGTCGGCCCGACCGGGCCTCGGTCGAGCTGACGTCGACAATGTCGGTCAGCACGGCGTCGGGGAGGGGTAGGGCCAGTTCGGTCGGTATCGGGTGGGGAGGGCGTGGCACCAGCGAAACGGTGGGGAGGCCGGCGACCGCGGCGTCGCGGGCGGCCGGATCACCGGCGTAGAACACCGGATCGTTCACCTGTCGCCACTTGTCGGCGCCCATGATCACCACGTCGGCAGCGGCGGCAATGTCGACAATGAAGCGGAGATCGGTGAGCTCGACCTCGATGCCGTCGTGGTCGGCGGTGCTCTGGCGCAAGACCTCGAGCCGTTCCTCCAGCGGCGGGCCGGGAAGGGCGGACTTCCCGAGCGGTTGTCGCGACACGACCAGCGTGACGACGTCGAGTTCGTGGTGGTGGCGGGCCGCAACGGCGATGGCCACGTGGGCGGTGGTCGGCGGATTGAAGGAACCGGGGTACACGCCTCGACGATTTCGGGACGACCGGGCTAGACTCTCGGACATCATGTTGAACCAAACGGTACTGGTAGTGCGCTAGCACGGACACACGTAACCCGTTACGCGTCCGGCCTCCCAAACTGGGAGGTCATTGTTGTTTTTCGCTACGGTGCCGCTCGGCCACTGAACGTAAGAAACCAAGGCTCGAAAGAAACGGTATGAAGGTCAACGGTGCCCAAGCACTGATCAAAGCGCTCGAATACGAAGGCGTCGACGTTGTTTTCGGCCTCCCCGGTGGAGCCATCCTGCCGGTCTACGACCCCATCATCGAATCATCCATTCGCCACGTGCTCGTCCGTCACGAGCAAGGGGCGGGCCATATGGCCGAGGGC
>JABDJW010000286.1 GCA_013002375.1 Acidimicrobiales bacterium
GTGAGGTCGCGCCCGGCTGCCGCCTGCGCCTCGGTCACCAGCCTTCGGCTGTGCTCGCGTAGGAAGTGGGCGGAGTTGAAGGGGTGGATGATGATGCCGTCGGCTTCGGCGGCCACCATCTTGGTCATCATCGGCCCCAACGCCCCGGCCCAGATCGGTGGCACTTTTGCGGTGCTTCCGCTCTTCGCCGCGGTGGCGTGGGTCAGCGGCTTGGGCGTCAGCGGCGGAATCGACAGGGTGTGCTGGTAGTACGGTCCCTCGTAGTGGAGCGGTGTCTCGTTCTGCCACGCCTCGAAGATGGCTTTGGTGGCCCGGATCAGGTCGCGCATCTGGGCCACCGGCTTGTCCCAGAGGGCGCTGTAGCGGCGTTCGATGTGGGGCTTGATCTGTGATCCCAAACCGAGCATGAACCGACCGTTCGAGGCCCGTTGCAGGTCCCACGCTTGGTAGGCCAGGTGCATCGGGCTGCGGGGCAGGGCGATCGCGACGTTGGTGTAGAGGTCGATATCGGCTTCGAGCGCAGCCGGCACGAGTGGGAAGAACGGGTCGGTCTGGCCCTCGTAGGTGAACGCACCGGCGAAGCCGGCGTCGGCCAGTTCGCGGGCGTGGCGGCCACAGTCGGCCAGATCGGTCGTCAAAACGGTGTCGAGCAGCACGGCCGCGAACCTACTCAGACCAGCGCCCATGACGCGAAACGCGCCGCTAGGTTGCCACCATGAAGTTTTCTGCCACCGGCCACAGCTACATCGACGCCGACAGCGGCACCGCCCTCGACGCCTGGTTCCCGGCCAGTGCCGATCCGGTGCGGTCGTGCTTGGCCCGGGAGGCGGGCCTGCTGCGCAGCGAAACGGTGGAGCTCACGATCGATCTCGACGACGCACCGACCTCGGTGGCCGATGCGTACCTCCGGTTGCAGCTGATCTCGCGGCGCGAGGTCCAGCCCAACGGCGCCAACCTCGACGGACTCTTCGGTTTGCTCCACACAGTGGCGTGGACCACGGCCGGCCCGATGTTGCCCGCAATGGTCGATCAACTGCGGGGCGAGGCGGCCAAGACCGGCCACCACGTCGGGGTCTTCGGCCTCGACAAGATGCCCCGCATGACCGACTACGTCGTACCCGAGGGCGTGCGCATCGCCAATGCGAACCGGGTCCGTCTCGGCGCTCACTTGGCTGAAGGCACCACGGTGATGCACGAGGGGTTCGTGAACTTCAATGCCGGCACCCTCGGCCCGGCGATGGTCGAAGGGCGTATCAGCGCCAGCGTCACGGTCGGCGCCCACAGCGACATCGGCGGCGGTGCCTCGATCATGGGCACGCTGTCGGGCGGCGGCAAGGAGAAGATCAGCGTCGGCGAGCATTGCCTCATCGGCGCCAACGGCGGCCTGGGCATCTCGTTGGGCAACAACGTGTCGATCGAAGCGGGCCTCTACCTCACCGCGGGAACGAAGGTCACCCTGCCCGACGGCGGTGTTGTCAGCGCCCGCGAGCTGTCGGGTATCAGTGATGTGTTGTTCATCCGCAACAGCACCACCGGCGTCGTCGAGCTCCGGCCCGGGAGTGGCCAGGGCTGGTCGGGAATCAACGAGGCCCTCCACAAGAACTAGGCCGCACAAGAACGAGGCCGCACAGAACGAGGCCGCACAGAACGAGGCAGGAGCGGGCTGCTACATGGACAGCGTCGAAGTGGTCATACTTCTTGGAGTAATCCTGGTGACGCTGGCTGTTTCCGCCGTTGCCCTGGTCCGAACGAGCCGGGACGAACGGGCGGTGATCGCAGAAATCGACGCCGCTCGCGAGTCCGGCGACTTCGGTTCGCTGGTCGCCAGGACCGGGATTCCCTGGCCCCAAGTTGGCGAAACGTTGATGGCCGAGCGGATCGACCTGATTTCGGTCGATCCTGCTCGGATCGATGCGTTCTTGTCCGTGCACGACGAGGACTTCGTCATCGAGCATGGTTGGACGGACCAGTTCCAGGCCGATCTCGTCGCCGGGACCGAGTATTTCGCAAAGCGGGCGGTATGCCTTCCCGGGACGTGGCTCCTTCGGATTCGGGCCGACGGCGCAACCCCGCGCGTGGACAACGCCGGCTTCATCACGGTGTCCGAGCAACGAGAGTCGAACGAGACTCGGCCGACGCTCGGCATGCAGTTGCGCTCTCCGTACCGTGGGGTCGGCTATATGAGTGAGGCCCTGCCGTTGGTGCTCCAACGAATCGCGGCCGACGGTTGCGCACCCGTGCAGATGACAACCGCGGCGGCCAACGAGGCAGTCGTGGCACTCGCTCAGCGCTGTGGCTTCGGCGAGGTCGAACGGGTCGCGCACCGACTGCCCAACGGTGCGGTGGTCCCGTCGATCGTCTACGAGTGGCCGGCGCCCGATGAGCAGGGCGCTACGAACCCAGCCGAGCGGTGAGCACGACCGTCGAATAGTTGATCGTCAGCGTGCCGCCATGGTCGATCACCGCGTGGCGGTTGCCGTCGAGCACGGCCTGGCGGGTTGCGTCGGTCATGAGCCGGTGGTTGCTCTGGGTCGAGAGGTAGTCGACCCATGCGTCGGCGCTGAACTCGCGGCTCCATTCGAAGGTCGCGTTGTCCGGCTCGGTCCATGGCACCTGGAGCAGCGGCTCGATGATCGCCTCCAGGTCGGTGTCGGGCGTGAGGGCCTCGATGTCGGGCGCGTGTTGCCGGTAGACGGCGTTGATCGCCGCGTCGACGGCCTCGTCGCGACTCGGGACATGCCACACCAGGGCCAATCGGCCACCCGGTCGGAGCACCGACGCGGCCGCGGTGGCGCCGGCGACCGGATCGACCCAATGCCACGACGTGCCGGCAACGATGAGGTCGAACGTTCGGCCTTGCGGGTCCCAGTTCTCGAACTTCGCGACGTCGACCTCGAGGCCGTGGGATCGAGCCACTTCGGCCATGCGGGCATCGGGCTCGACGCCGGTCACTGGTAGACCGCTCCGGACGAACAGCGCGCCGAGCTTGCCGGTACCGCACCCGACGTCGAGCACCGTTTCCGGTTGCGCCAGGTCGAGCAGGTAGTCGATCAGCGGTTCGGGGTAGCTCTCGCGGTGCTGGTCGTAGGCCGCCGCCCAGGCGCCGAACGACTCGGCTCGCTCCCGGTTCTCGTGTCTGGCCATGGGACCGGTCTAGCTCAGCCGGCCGGGTTCAGAGCACCCATTTCCAGAAGAAGACCGCACCGATGAGTCCTGCGACGGCCACCGCGATGGCGACCGCGGGGAGCACCATCGATCGGCCGGCGGCCTTGGCCTCCTGCCCTGCGATCGCACCGAGGATCAGGCCGGGGATCGACAGCAGTCCGCCCATCCACAGGATCGACAGCATCAGCGACAGGTTGGTCAGCACCGTGACGCGATCGGGCGGCGGGGTATCGGCGGTGGGGTCGGTCATCGAAGAAACCGTAGTTCTGTCGGGTCGCCGACAGACGGGTCGGCGTCAGCCGGGCATCCTCGAACCGTGCGACGGGCACGAGGTCGTACCCCTGAAACAACAACCCACACAACTCCCAAAGGGGACGAAACAATGAACAACGAAACGAACACTCCGAAGACGACCTCGAGTCGGACCTCGACTGGGTTCCGCCGTAGCGTCGCGACACTCAGCCTGGTGCTGGCCGTCCTGGCCGGCCTGCTGGTCGCCGCACCGGCGGCCAGCGCGCAAGAGAGCCCGGTCACCATCGGCCGCGTGTTCACCGACATCAAGGTCGACGACGGTGGTCCGGTGTACCTCCGGGGCCGCGGCTGGCACACCTACGTCACCGTCCGGAACAGCGGCTTGACCACGATCCCATCGGGCGTTCAGGTGACGATCAAGGGCACGGGTGGACAGATCGGTGCTTTCGCCACGCTGCAGGGCCCGTCGAGCACAACGGTGCAGTTCCTCGGACTGAGTGCGGTGCAACGGAACCGAGCGAATCTTGCGATCCCGTTCTCCCTGCGTCCAGGCGAAAGTGTCCGGATCCTCATCCCGGTCACGAGCTCCTGCGGGACCCTCGCCGGGTTCACTGCCTTTGCCGATTCGAATCACCGGATCCGCGAATTCAGCGAGACCAACAATCAGGCGTTCGCCTTCAGTTGCCTCCCCGGCTGAGCGAGGCGGAACAGACGCGGGTTGACCCTTCCCTTCGGGGGAGGGTCCGTCCGCGTTCTACGACCAGCCGCTCAGGCCCTCGCCCGAGAGATCGTCGAGCACCGGCCGGTTGGCCAGGCCCATCAGCAGCGCCTCGCCGGTACCGGTGATCTCGGCCCCTTCGCCGAAGGTCCAGTCGCGGTCGGTGGCGACCAGCTTGATCCCTTCGATGGGGCGTCGATCGACCAGCGTCGTGCCCAGCTTGTGGGTGGTGACGAACTCGAGTGCCGTGTTCAGCACCTCGTCGTCCAGTGAGCCCGCCGCGCCAAGGGGTCGGCGGACGTCTTGGGTGTGGATCGCAACGTCGGACACCGTCATGGCCTCGGGAAACATCGGCATCGGGGCCGACTTGGTGGCGTTGGCCCGCAATGATGCACAGAGATCGGCGGTGGGTCGATCGATGCGGCTGTTCACCATCGCCACCGACGCCTTGTCGAAGTTGAAGCCGGTCTTGAGGAGTCCACCGAAGAAGCTGAAGGCACCGGTTTCGACGAACCCGGCCAGATGGGCGGTGACGCCGTGGGCCGTCCATTGGGCGCAGAGGCTCTGCTGTTCGAGCTGCTCGGGGGTGAGCGTGTCGATCATGTCGCAGAAGTCGTAGCGGGCTCGGCCCGCCAGTTCCCAAGTTGCCATGGCGTAGGTCGCTTTCTGGTGGGTTCTCGTGGTCGTGGTCTGCCGTGACGCTACCGGCGGCGAACCGGATCTCGAAATATCCCGCACTTCTGTCGGGTCGCCGACAGACGAGGAGGCGTCCGCCGGGCATCCTCGAACCCGTGCGACGGGCACGAGGTCGTACCCCTAACCAACAACACAACACCCGAAGGGGAACGAACAATGAACAACGAAACCACCACATCCCAGGCTCCGAATCACACCAGCGCTCGCCCGCTCGCTTCAGCAGCACGCCGTCCGAGCGGCCGCACCTCTTTGGTCGCGGTCGCGCTCGCGGTGCTGGCCAGCATGCTCCTCTCGGTTGCGCCGGCGAGCGCCCACCGGCTCGCACCCGACATCGCGGTCGGGGCCGGATCCTTGAGCTACAACCGAACGACCCGCGACTACACCGCTACGTTCACCGTGGCGAATGTCGGCACCCAACCACTGCCGTCCGGCGCAGAGATTCGTTTCACCGCCAGCGGTGGCCGTCTGAACGGTTCGTCGGCTCAGGTTCGGGCCGGCAAGGTCGCGCAACTGACGGTTGGTTTCCAGCGATTGGCCTCGTCGACCAGGGCTACCATTTCGTTGCCGTTCGGCCTCAGCCCCGGAGAGTCGGTGCGGGTCTCGGTTCGGTACCAACCGGGTTACTACTGCGGGGCCGCTCTCGCCGGCGTTTGGGCCACCGGCGATCCGAACAAGCGCATCACCGAATCCAACGAGCGTAACAACACCGGTCTGGCCTTCGACTGCCTCGCCGGCTGAGCGCTCGCCCAAACGCCCCTACGTCAAGTACGGCACCGCCCGGATCTTCCGGGCGGTGCTTCGCGTTCTGAGCGCGAGAACTGCCAGCGGACCCGATTCGCTCAACGGCGGCGGGCCACCCAGACCTCCTCGACCGGCCACTGCGAACCCCACTCGGCGCCGACGAATCCGTAGTCGCTGGTGGCCCCCTCCGGGGCGTACAGCTCGTGGAGGGCCTCGACTGCGAAGCCGCTGCGGGTCAGGATCGAGATCATCTCGCCATGGCTCACGTGGAATTCGGAGTCGGCGGTGTCGAGCCAGGTCATGTGGCCCAAGCCGCGCAACGGCCGGCGGAGTGCGGTGCCGGCCGGTTCGTCCCAGAACTCCGCCATACAAAGCATGAGCTGGACCGAGTTGCCGAGGAACCACAGCAGCCCGCCGGGCCGCAGCACCCGGGCTGCTTCGGGTATCCAGATGTGGGGGTCGCACCAGATGGCGGCGCCGTACTCGTTGATCGCGACATCGAATGACCGGTCGGCGAAGGGCAGGCGGTGGGCGTCTCCATGGACGAAGGGCAGCGAGCGTTCGTGTTTGGCCGCCATGGCCTGAGCGGTCGCCAGCTGCTTGGGAGAGTTGTCGATGCCCACGGCCGATCGCGCGCCCGTAGCCAGGGCCCAGCCCGACACGTACCCGGTGCCACACCCCAACTCGACGACGTCGAGGTCGGCAACGTCGGGGAAGATCGAAACGTCGGCGTCGTCGATACCGAAGATCCCCCAGCGCGGCGTCCTGCTCCAGGCCGCATCGGCCTTGGTCGCGTACCAGGCGGCCTGATCATCCCAGAAGGCGCGGTTGTCGCGCACGACGTCGGGACCGGTGAGCGTGGTGGACATTGCGATCTCGGGTGCGTCGATGCCGAAGACCACGTGGACCTCGCGCCGGCCGTCCAACTGCCATCCGGCCCGCTCGTAGAGGTCGATGGCCCGGTTGTTGCCGTCGAGCACCCAGAGCTCGGCCGTGTCGCAGCCGGAGCGGTGTAACGCCCGCGTCCCGACCGCCAACAGGGTGCGGCCATAGCTCCTGCCCCAATGGTCGGGGTCGACGTACAGCTGCAGGATCTCGCCCCGGGGTTCGGTGTCAGCGTTCTGAACCCGAGCCAGGACGTGCGCTACCGGAGTCCC
>JABDJW010000298.1 GCA_013002375.1 Acidimicrobiales bacterium
ACGTCGAGGCTGGCCATCTCCTTGGCCATCACCACCGGGTGCTTGTAGTCGTTGCCGAACACCAGCGCGCCGACCCGTAGCTCGGTGGTCGCGGTGGCGGCGGCGGTGAGGCCGACGATCGGAGCGTGCTGGTCGCCGAAGTGGTCGGGCATCACCATGGTCGAGAAGCCGGCATCTTCGATGCGCTCGGCCGTCTCGGCCCATGTCGTGTCGGGGAACGGTGCGTGCTTCTGCACGCCGAAGCGGAAGGGTTTGGCCATGTCGGGAATCTAGGCCGTCGGCCCGCCTGCTGACGAAACCTCCGGCCGGTACGGCTCGACACCGGGGGAGTGGGGCCAGAAGACTTGGGCGGTGCCCGTCGCCGTCATCGCCCACGCCGCGTTCACCTTCGCCATGGCCGGCTTCATGCTGGCGGTGCAGCTGGTGATCTACCCCCAGTTCCGATCGGTCGACCCGGGCGGGCTCCCCGGATATGCCGCCGACCATGCTCGTCGCATCATCGTGCCCCTCGCCGCTTTGGCGCCGGCCGAGATCGCCACTGCGGCCTGGCTGGTCCTCGACCCAGTCGACGAGTTGGCCACGGCCGCGGTGTTCGCGGCCGGCGTGCTCCTGGCGATCGGCTGGGTGGCCACCGGCCTGTGGTACGCACCGCTACACGGTCAGCTGCAGTCCGAGCCACATGACTCGGCGAACATCGATCGGCTGATCACCACCAACTGGTTGCGCACGGCGCTGTGGCTCGCCCGAGCCGGATTCGCCGCCTGGTTTCTTCACGCGGCCGGATAATCGCCGTCACTCGTCGCAACGATCGGCCAACATGAACCATGGCCGACGCCTTGAAACCTGCCGACCCCGACGTCCGGCTGACCGACGGCGACCTCACGCTGCGGCCGCCGACGGTTGACGACGCCGCGGAGCTCGCCCAGATCGTCGTCGCCAACCTCGATCACCTCCAGCCCTGGATGACCTGGGCCACGAGTGACTACGACGAGCAAGGCGCCGCCGACTACATCACCGGCAAGATCGACCCGACCGCGCGCCCGCTGTTGATGCTCGACGGTGACGGGCGCATCGTGGGCAGCACCGGTCTGAACGACCTCGACGCCCTGAACCGCGTGGCCAACCTCGGGTACTGGGTGCGGGCCGACGCCTGCGGCCGCGGTTACGCGACCCGGGCCACCGATCTGGTGGCCCGCTACGGCATCGACACCGTCGGCCTACAACGGGTCGAGATCTTCATGTCGGTGCACAACGAACCCAGTCGCCTGGTCGCGGAACGCAGCATCGCCACCTACGAAGGCATCCAGCGCAACCGCCTGCGCTACGACGGACAACAACACGATGCGCACATCTACGTTGTCTTGGCGGCGACGTTGTGAGCGCCAGCGAGCAACTCGGTTAGAGAGCGAGGCGCTAGCCGAGCGAACGGCATGACGCCCACGTCTACGTCGTGCTCGCAGACGACTGACCGCTAGCCGCGCGCGACCGCGACGCAACGGGCGACGAGATCGGCGTCGGGGTTGTCGTAGTCGCCGAACAACGTGTTGCCCATCCCGACCGCGATGGCACCGGCCGCGAAGAAGTCGGCCATCGAATCGACCGTCACCCCGCCGGTGGCCATGAACGGCCGCTGGGCATACGCCGGTGCGACCTGGGCCAACCAGCTGGCGCCGGGAGGGTCGGCCGGGAAGAACTTCAGCACGTCGGCGCCGGCCTTGATCGCGGTCTGGATCTCGGCCGGGGTCTGCACGCCGGGCAGGGTGAGCATGCCGAGCTCGACGCTGCGTTGCGCGGTCTCGACGTCGACGCCCGGCAGCACACAAAACGTCGAACCGGCTGCCGCGGCGGACTCGGCTTGTTCGATCGTCCACGTCGTGCCCACGCCCACCGATGCATCGTCGCCGAATCGCTCGACCAACAATGTGACATCGGCGGTCGCGCCGGGGTAGTCGTGGGTGATCTCCAGGCTGCGGACGCCGCTCTCCACCAGCAGATCGGCGAGGGGCACCAGGTGCTCCTGGGGGATCTGCCGAAGCACGGCCATGATGCGATCTTCTTCGAGGTACCGGAGCGCTCGGCTCTTCTTCGTCATGTTGTTCCTCCGGGTTGGGCGATCGACCGGTCCGATACTGACACGGCCGTGCTGCCCTTCGGAAGGTCGCCCGAAAGAGGGTGCGGGGCGCGGCACCGGTGCATAATGAAGCAAGAGCTCTGAAGCGCATGCAAACAACGGGGGAACGATGGTCAAAGCCGCAATTCTGCAGACCGCCTGGACCGGCGACAAGGAGTCGATGATCCAGCTGCACGAGAAGTACATGCGGGAGGCCGCCGCGGCGGGCACGCAGGTCATGTGCTTCCAGGAGCTCTTCTACGGCCCGTACTTCTGCCAGGTGCAGGACGCCGAGTACTACTCCTACGCCGAGGCCATCCCGGATGGTCCCACCACCAAGCGCTTCCAGGAGCTCGCCGCCGAGCTCGGCATGGTCATCGTGTTGCCCATGTACGAGGAAGAACAACCCGGCATCCTCTACAACACTGCGGCGGTCATCGACGCCGACGGCAGCTACCTCGGCAAGTACCGCAAGACCCACATCCCGCAGGTCAACGGCTTCTGGGAGAAGTTCTACTTCCGGCCCGGCAACCTCGGGTATCCGGTCTTCGACACTGCGGTCGGCAAGGTCGGTGTGTACATCTGCTACGACCGCCACTTCCCCGAAGGCTGGCGAGCCCTGGGCCTGCACGGTGCCCAGATCGTGTTCAACCCGTCGGCCACCAGCCGGGGGTTGTCGGCCTACCTGTGGCAGCTCGAACAGACCGCGTCGGCGGCCGCCAACATGTACTACGTCGGCGCCATCAACCGGGTCGGGGTCGAGCCCCTCGGCGACAACGACTTCTACGGCACCTCGTACTTCGCCAACCCACGCGGCCAGTTCGTCGACGGTACGGCCAGCGATCAGGACGAGGAGCTCCACATTCGTGACCTCGATCTCGACCTGATCGACGAAACGCGAGCCCAATGGGCCTTCTACCGCGACCGCCGGCCCGACATGTACGGCCCCCTCACCGAGGCCTAGCGGCCATGACCACGACCGAAGATCTCCTCGCTCGCTACCGAGCGGTGCTGCCGTCGTATCTCGCCCCGCTCCACGCCGAGCCGGTGTCGATCGATCGCGGCGAGGGTTCGTACGTCTGGGATCTCGAGGGCAATTGCTACCTCGACTGGTTCGGCGGCGTGCTCACCACCATGGTCGGCCACGCCGTGCCCGAGATCGTCGCCGCGGTGCAGAAGCAAGCGGCCAAGGTCATGCACACCTCGACGCTGTACCTCTCCGAGCCGATGATCGGCTTCGCCGAGGAGGTCGCCGCGGTGTCGGGCATCCCCGATGCCCGGGTGTTCTTCACCGCGTCGGGCACCGAAGCCAACGACACCGCGATCATGACCGCATGCGCCTATCGGGGCTCGAACGAGATCCTGGCCATGCGCAACAGCTACCACGGCCGGTCCTACTCGGCGCAGGCCATCACCGCCCAGAGCAGCTGGTCGGTGGCCAACATGTCGGCACTGAACGTGAACTTCATCCAGGGCGGCTACCGGCTTCGCTCGCCGTTTCGCGACTTCGACGACGACGCCTACACCGAGGCCTGCGTCGCCGATCTGGTGCAGATGATCGACATGGGCACCGCGGGCCAGGTGGCGGCCATGATCGCCGAACCGATCCAGGGTGTTGGCGGGTTCGCGGTGCCGCCCGATGGCTTCTTCGGCGCTATGGGCAAGGAGCTCGCCAACCGCGACATCTTGTTCATCAGCGACGAGGTCCAGACCGGTTGGGGCCGCACCGGCGACCACTTCTGGGGCTACCAGGCCCACGGCATTGTGCCCGATCTCCTCACCTTCGCCAAGGGGGTGGGCAACGGCATCACCTTGGCCGGTGTCGTCGGCCGAGCCGAGATCATGAACTCGATCACCGCGTTGTCGTTCTCGACCTTCGGCGGCAACCCGCTCTCGGCCGCGGCCGGTCGGGCGACGCTCAAATACGTGCTCGACCACGACCTGCAGGGCAACGCGGCCCGCATGGGGGCCCGGCTGGTCGAACGCCTGGGCCCGGTGGTCGACGAAAACGACTGGATCGTCGAACTCCGCGGCCGGGGCCTGATGCAAGCGCTGGAGATGGTTCAGCCGGGAACGACCGAGCCGGACCCGGGAATCACCGCCCGGCTGCTCGACGAAGCCAAGGCCCGCGGCCTGCTCGTCGGCAAGGGTGGCCTGTATGGCAATGTGATCAGGATGGCGCCGATGCTCGCCACCACCGAAACCGAACTCGACGAAGGGATCGACGCCATGATCGGCGCGATCCGAGCAACCAACGACTGACCCAGGGGGCAAACCATGACGATCTACATCAAGGGCGGCACGGTCATTTCGGCGACCGGTGCCGAACTGGCCGACGTACTGATCGACGGTGAGATCATCGTCGAGTACGCAGTTGATCGTGGCCAGGCCACCGGCAG
>JABDJW010000320.1 GCA_013002375.1 Acidimicrobiales bacterium
GTGTGGTGATGTGCAGGTTGGTGTCCTCGACGGGCACGGTGAGGATCCGGCCACAGATCGCCTCGATCAGCTCGTGTTCCTCCGGCGCGGAGCCCTGGGCCGTCGCCTCGCGGAGGAGGCGGGCCCGGAAGGCGCTCGGTGCCTGGACGGCCACGAGGGCGGTCTTGTCGACCGAGGATGTGACTGCGTCGCCCTCGACCTCCTTCAGCGCATCGGGTAGCCCGACCACCGGAGCGACGCTGGCGACGTCGTCGGCCCAGCCCGCGATCAGCGCGTCGCGCACCCGGGCGAAGAGGTCCTCGCTGGCCAGTGGATGGGAGACGGTGACGATCATCACGATGTCGGCATCGTCGGGGATCGCCGCCAGTCCATTGCGGGTGCTCGCCGCGTGGGTGCCCCCACCGGCGACGCAGGCGTCGACCGGTTCGCCGTCCCAGGCTTCGGGTTCGGGCACCACCAGCGCGACGGCGTCACACGTGGCTCGAGCTCGTTCGACCGACCAATCAACCAACCGCTGGTGGCCGAGCATCTGGAACTGCTTCGGTCCGCCGAACCTCGTTCCGCTGCCGCCGGCCAGCACCAAGCCCCAGACGTTCATCGCGGCCTCAGTCGTAGATCGACAGCAGGTTCTCGCCGGCCGGTGGGTCGGTCCGGTCGCGGATCGAGTCGAGCCGGGCATGGATCGCCGGGGTGAAGTCCTCGTCGGTGTTGATCCAGAATTGTCTGGCCACCACTGCGTCATGGACGAGCTCGGCCACGTGGCTCGGTTGCTTGGCCTGCGAGGCCACGATCTCGATCATGGCGCCGAGGCGGGCCTCGTCTTCGGCGCTGCGGGGGATCTGCTCGAGCGCCGGGTTGGTGAGCTGTTCGGGCCGGTTGCGGTCGCTCTGGAAGATGTTGGTGAGCACCAAACCCGGGCACAGGCAGCTGACGCCGACGTTGGAGCCGTCGTCACGGAGCTCGGCGAAGAGGGTCTCGGCCATCGCCACTGCGGCGTGTTTGGTCATGTTGTACGGGCCCATCGACGGGTACGAGGTGAGGCCGGCCACCGACGCGGTGATCACGACGTGGCCGTCGTCTTGGGCTTTGAGGTCGCCGACGAAGGTGGTGAGGCCGTGGATGATGCCCCAGACGTTGACGTTGATGGTCCATGCCCAATCCCTCTCAGTGAGCGTTTCGGTGCGCCCGTTGCCGCCGCCGACCCCGGCGTTCAGGCAGACCAAATGGACGGCGCCGTGGGTGTCGATGGCGTGCCAGCGCAGCGCGTGCATATCGGCTTCGGACGAGACGTCACAGACGACCCCCGTTGCCGACGCACCGGTGGCTTCCAGTTCGGCCAACGCTGCCTCGAGGGCCGGTCCTTCGATGTCGCCGATCACGATGTTCATGCCCGCGGCCGCGAAGCGATCGGCGAAGGCGCGTCCGATGCCGCTGGCCCCGCCGGTGATGACTGCGGTCTTGCCGCTGAGGTTGTCCATGGCTCGAACTATTCAAGGCGGGGCCGAGCCGCGCAAGTCGGGTTCGGGCCGCGGCGCGACCGGGCCGGTCTCAGGCGTCGCTGAACTTGAGAAGCGTCTGCTCGACAACCTCGGGCAGCGCGGGGTGAATCCAGATCTGGCCCCGGGCCAGGTCGTGCACCGTCTGGCCGAACCGCATCGCCTGCACGAGTTGCTGGAGCATCGTCGACGCCTGGGGGCCAATGATGTGGGCCCCGATCAGCTTGCGGCTGGCCGGGTCGGCCAGCAGCTTGCAGAAGCTGGTGGTGTCCTCCATGGCCCAGCCGTAGGCGGCGCCGGCGTACTCGTGCTGCACGGCCTCATGGGGCACGTGTTGCTGGATTGCCTCGCGTTCGGTGAGCCCGACCGAGGCGACCTGGGGGTTGCCGAAGACGGCATGGGGCGTGTGCGAGAGGTCGACCGCATGAAGATCGTCGGGGTGGGCGATGTTGTGGGCCACGACTCGGGCTTCGGCGTTGGCGACGTGCTTGAGCTGCATCGGATTGGAGACGTCGCCCAGGGCCCAGATGCCGTCCACCGCAGTGCGGCCGTGCTCGTCGACGTCGATGTAGCCGGCGTCGTTCAGCATGAGCCCGGTGGCGTCGAGGTCGAGCTGGTCGCCGTTGGGGGTGCGGCCGGTGGCGACGAGCAGTGCGTCGGCCTCGACGGTCATCGCGGCGCGGCCTTGGTCGGCGGTCACGATGATGGACCCGTCGGGGCCGTTGGTCACCGCGACATTGCCGGTGCCGGCCACGACGGTCATGCGGGCCCGCATCAGATCGGTGAAGCGTTCGCTGATGGCATCGTCCTCGTTGCGAAGCAGCATGCCGCTGCGATTGATCAAGGTGACGTCGACGCCGAACGCATCCATGACGTGGCCCAACTCGCTGGCGATGTAGCCGCCGCCCAGAATGGCGAGCCGGCGGGGGAGCTCATCGACCCGCATGATGGAGTCCGACGTGTGATAGGCCACCGTGTCCAGCCCGGGCAGAGGCGGTATGAACGGTCGGGCGCCGGCCGCGATCACCACCTGTTCGGCGGAGATGGTGTCCGCGCCGACCTGCAGCTGCTTGGGCCCGACGAACCGGCCATGACCGCGGTAGACGGTGACGTTGCTGCACTCGTTGGCTCGATAGTGATCTCCGCCTGCGGCGATGGGATCGATGCGGTCGAACACCCGATCGCGAATACTGGTCCAGTCCACGCCCTCGAACGAGGTGTGGACGCCGAGGTTGGGGCCCTGTTTGGTCTGCAGCGCCACGTCGGCGGCGTACACGAACATCTTGGAGGGGATGCAACCCCGGTTGAGGCAGGTACCGCCGAACACCCCCTTCTCGACGATGGCCACGTTCCAGTCGTCGAGCTCCGGGGTGATCAGGCTGTTTCCCGAACCGGTGCCGATGATGATGAGATCGAAGTGCTTCACCCGGGCGACCCTACCGGCGCCATGGGAGCTACCCGTCCACCGGTCCGAGCTCGACAATGCCTTCGCAGACGTCGCGCCACCGCTGGAGGACGCCGGGGAAGTGGGTGGGGAAGCCGAGCGGTTCGATCGGGTCCTCGGGTCCGAACCAGCCGTGATCGTCGGCCTCGGCGGCGTCGATGGTGAGGACGGCGTCGGGGGCTGCTGTCGCCAAGTAGTAGACGTTCAACGTGGTCAGGGCACGGGCGTCGTCGCCGTAGGTGTCCATCCACATGCCGAGCAATCCGACCAGCTCGACGTCGAGGCCGGTTTCCTCCAGAACCTCACGGCGCGCCCCGACCGCCGGGTGTTCGCCATCCTCGACGAAGCCGCCGGGGATGTCCCAATGGCCGAACCACGGCTCGAAGGCCCGCTTCAGCAGCAACACCTTTCCGTCGCGCTCGACCAGAGCGCCGGCACATGGTCGGGGGTTGGCGTAGTGCCACTGCGCACAGGCGGCACACTGGACCGGGGCGGCGGCGTCGATCGGCTCGGCGCAGTTGGAGCAGAAGGCCAGCCAGTTTCGGGTCACTCGCCGCCGCCGTCGAGCAGGCGGGTGATGAGGCTGGAAGTGTCCCAGCGGGCGCCGCCGGCCTCGACGACCTCTGCGTAGTAGCCGTCGACGAGCTCGGTCACCGTGAGGTCCGCGCCGACCGCGGCACCCTCGGCCAGGCAGATGCCGAGATCCTTGCGCATCCATTCGACCGCAAACCCGTAGTCGAACTTGCCGGCCACCATGGTTGCGCCGCGGTTGCTCATCTGCCACGAGCCGGCCGCGCCTTGGGAGATCGTGGCCAGCACCTTGTCCATGTCGAGCCCGGCGCGCAGGCCGAAGTTGATCGCCTCGGAGAGGGCCTGCACCAGCCCTGCGATCGAGATCTGATTCACGCACTTGGTGAGCTGGCCGGACCCCGGTCCACCGATGAGGGTGCAGGCCTGGCTGTAGGCGGCTATCACCGGCGCGGCGCGGTCGAAATCGGCCTGGTCGCCGCCGCACATGACGGTGAGAGTGCCGTTCTCGGCTCCGCTCTGCCCACCCGAGATCGGCGCATCGACGAAGCCGACCCCGACCGCAGCCGCCGCGGCGTGGAGCTCGCGGGCCAGACCGGCCGACGCCGTGGTGTGATCGACCAGTAGCGACCCCGGAGCCATGTGGCCCAGCGCGCCGTCCTCGCCTCCGGGCGAACCGAGCACCACCGATCGCACGTCGTCATCGTTGCCGACGCAGACGAACACGATGTCGGCATCGCCGACGGCACCGGCCGGGGAAGGTGCGCCCGCGCCGCCATGCTGCTCGACCCAGGCGTGGGCCTTGGCTTCGGTGCGGTTGTAGACGGTGACGGTGTGCCCGGCAGCGACGAGGTGGCCGGCCATGGGGTACCCCATGACGCCCAGCCCCAGAAAGGCGGCCTTGATCGGTCCGGCGGGGTTGGTCATTCCGGCAGGCTAGTTCGGCTGGCCTACTTCGGCGGAAAGGCCTCGTGGATCCCGGCGATCACTTGGGGCAAGGCCACCAGGTGGGTGCCCAGCACCGGCTTGCCGGTGGTGAGGAACGCGACGACGAGGTCGCGGCCCGGGTCGGCCCAGGTCCAGAGATTCGACATGCCGACGTGACCAAAAGCATCGGGATGATTCCAGCCGTAGAGGCTGAACGTCTCGGAGCCGAGCATGAAACCCGGGCTGTACCGCATCGGCATCCCCAGCATTCGGTCGAACTCGAGGTCGGTGTCGCTCGGCCGGAGGGCCCGTTTGACCGTCTTCTTCTTGAACACCCGCGTCTTGCCGATCCGGCCACCGTTCATCAAGCACTGATAGAAGAGCGCAACATCGCGCGCGGTGACGATCGCGTTGCCGGAGGGGATCACGCCGGAGAGGAATCGATCGTCATTGGAGAGCTTGAGCACCGGGGCCCAGTCCTTGCCCAGAATCCGGCGCATGAACCACCCCACCGAAAAGCCCAGCGGCAACCCGGTCATGACGTTGTGGGCGACGAGGTGCGCGTCGGACGGGTCGACGCCGAAATCGAACCACTGGAGACCGAGCGGCTCCTTGATCTCCTCGGCCAGGACGTCGCGCAGGCTTCGGCCCGCGGCCCGGCGGGCGACCGCTTCCATGATGAAACCGCCGGTCACCGCGTGATAGGCGGGTTTCTCGCCGGGCGCGGAGACGGGCCGTAGATTGCACAGCTCGGCCTCGATCCGTTCATGGTCGAGCAAGAGGTCGAGATCGAAGGCGTGGGCCGGGAGCGTGGGGACGCCGGCCCGATGGGTCAAGACGTCCCGCAGGGTGATGTCGCCCTTGCCGTGTCTGTCGAACCCGGGCACGTGGTCGGCAACCCGATCGTCGAGGGTGAACGCGCCGGTTTCCTCGAGTTTGTGCACCACCATGCCGGTGACGGCCTTGGCTGCCGAGAACAGGTTGATCGGCGTGTCGACGGTCATCGGCACCGCTCGGTCCGGGTCGAAGCGGCGACCCGGGAGGTTGCCGCGGGCATGGCCGATGGCCCGTTCGAGTACGACATCATCCTGATGGCGGATGCACACCTGTAAGCCGGGATGCATGCCGGTGCGATAGAGCACCTCGACCCTGGACCAGAGCTCGTCCGCGACGTCGGATGGGCCGTCTTCCTCGCCGATCGTGGTGATCGAGTCCAGGTCGGCGGGAACCGAACACCGCCGAAAAGCGGTGTCGAGTACTCCGCCTACGGCTTGCTCGACGAGCGGTATCGGCATGGTCCGAGCGTGGGTTGGGTTCCGATCGATCGCAAGGGGCGAAAGTCCCGGGCGGTGACCGACCGGTGCCCCACTAGCCGGTGGCCAGGGCCTGGCCGAGGCGGCGAAGTTGTTGGGTGCCACCGCCGAGGGAGGTGGCGATGTGTTTGTTCCAGAGCGTGTACCGGTACAGCGGATAGTCGACGCTGACCCCCATGCCGCCGTGGCAGTGCTGCGTGGCGTGCGCGACATCGGTCGCCCGCTCCGACGCCCACCACTTGGCGACCGGAAGGTCCTCGTCGACGTCGAGATCGTGGGCCAACCGCCACAACACGTTGGTGCTGTTGAGTCGGATGCCGCCGATGTTGATGTACTGATCGGCCAACCGCTGGACGACGGCCTGGAACGTCGCGATCGGGCGGCCGAACTGCTCGCGCTCGGTCGTGTACGCCGCGGTGAGTTGCAGCGCTTTCTCGGTGACGCCGAGCTGGGTGGCGCAGAGGCACGCCGTGGCTCGATCGACGAGCCAGCCAACGGCATCGGGGCCGCCGCCGAGCAGGGTCGCCGGGGTGCCGGCGAACTCGAGCAGGTGGACCGGTTCCTTGCGGGTGGACGAACCTTCCGTTGCCGTGATGGTCGGGTCGGCCCCCGGCCCGTCGACGACGGCCAGGCCTTGATCGGTGCTGACGACCAGGTGATCGGCGTGGGTGAAGAACTCGACCACGCTCTTGGTGCCGGTGATCGTGCCATCGGCGAACGCGGTCGAGGGAGTGCCGAGCCGGTCGTCGTTCGGTTCCTGCACCGCATAGGTCAGCACCGTGCTGCCGGCGCACACGCCGGGCAGGATCGCCTGCCGCAGCTCGTCGCTGCCGTAGGTGTCGATGGCGAGGGCGGCCATGCCGGTCGGGAGAAGCGGCATGGGGGCGACCGTCAGCCCCTGGGCGGTGAGGGCTTGCCCGAACGCGACGATGTCGAGCCCGCCGCCACCGATGTCTTCCCCGAGGGCGATACCGACCAGGCCGGCATCGGCCAGCGCTTGATAGGCGTCACGGTCGAACCACTCGTCGGAGGCCTCGATGGCCATGAGCCGTTCCATGTCGACCTTGTCGGTCAGAATCTGGGTGGCCAGGTCGGCCACCGCTTGTTGTTCCTCGGTGAGTCCGAAATCCATGTTGTCGTCCCTCTGCTTCTTCCGGCTGCTACTTGCGGCGCTTCTCGCGCGGCAGGCCGAGGCCCACCATGCCGATGATGTCTCGTTGCACTTCGTTCGTGCCGCCGCCGAAGGTCAGCACCCACACGCTGCGGTAACTCGATTCGATCTGTCCGGCCAGCTCGGCGCCCGGCGAGCCCTGCTTGAGATGGCCGCTCGCCCCGATGACCTCGGTGAGCAAGGTGTAGATGCGGTGCATCGATTCGGAGCCGTGCACTTTCACCGCCGATGCCTCGGCCGGGCTGGAGATGCCCTTGGTGTTGTCGCTGGCGACCTTCCAGTTCAGGAGATCGAGGTGCTTGACCAATGCCTGGCATTCGGCCAGTTTGATCTGCACCCACTCCTGATCGATCACGCGGCGGCCGTCGGCCAGGGTGGTGTCGCGGGCCCAGGCGACGGCGTCGTGCATGAGGGTCATCAGGCGGCCCGACGCAAAGAGACTGACCCGTTCGTGGTTGAGTTGGTTGGTGATCAGGTTCCAGCCACCGTTGAGTTCGCCGACGATGGCGGAGTCGGGAACCCGGACGTCGTCATAGAAGGTCGCGGTGGTGTGGGCCGGACCGAAGGTCTCGAACGGCTGGATCGAGAAGCCCGGGTTGTCGGTGGGCACGAGGAACATGGTGATGCCCTTGTGACGCGGTGCGTCGGGATCGGTGCGGGCGGCCAGCCAGATGTAGTCGGCGTTGTAGGCCAGGCTGGTGTAGAGCTTCTGCCCGTTGATCACCCATTCGTCGCCGTCCTTCACCGCGCGGGTCTGCAGCGAGGCCAGGTCGGTGCCGGCCTCGGGCTCGCTGTAGCCGATCGAGAAGTGCATCTCACCGGCCAAAATCTTGTTGAGGAAGAAGTCCTTCTGTTCGTCGGTGCCGAAGTTGCGCAGGGTGGGCCCGACGGTGTTGGTGGTGAGGAAGGGAATGGGGCAGTGGGCAGCCTGCGATTCGTTGAAGAAGATGTACTGCTCGATCGGGGTGAAGCCCTTGCCGCCGTACTCCTTGGGCCAACCCACGCCGAGCCAGCCGTCCGAACCGATCCGGCGGATGAGTTCCTTGTAGGCCGGGTTTTCCTCGAACTCGGCGCTGCCGGTGGTGGCCCTGACCTCGTCGGTCATCAGGTTGTTGAAGTATTCGCGCAACTCGAGTTGCAGCGCGCGCTGATCATCGGTGAGGTCGATGTGCATGCCGGAGAGGCCTCCTGGATAGAACCTGTTCTCGATTCTGGCACCTGGGCCGCGCCGGCGTCATGTCGAACCGGCCGGGTTCGCCCGAGCGGGGCTCAGACCGCCACGTCACGCCAGCTCGATGGAACGATGCCCCGGTCGCGCAGCCGCACGGCGAGGGCGTCGAGGCCCCGCTGTTCATTGGCCCGCCAGGCCTCCTTGGCGCCGGGGTGGGTGCCGACTTCGAGGGAGCCACCGAGATCGAGGGGAACCCGGTTCCACCAGTCGTTGGTCTCGGTGCCGTCGGCCATGAAGAAGTGATCGGTGCTGGTGAACGCGGTCGTGATGCGCTCCTTCCACACTCGGTCGAGCCACACGGTGGCGCGGGTGAGCGTCGGCCCTTCGAACTGGTTCTGGACCCGTCGCACTCGTTCGATGCCGAAGTCGGCCAGGACCTCGGGCAACAGCTTGGCGAACACCGGGAACTTGTGCAGGTGCTTGTGCGAGTCGACGTAGTCGATTGTCACCCCCGCATCGGTCACCCGTTGGAGTTGGGCCCGCAACTCGGTGCGGATCTGATCGGTCGGGAAC
>JABDJW010000321.1 GCA_013002375.1 Acidimicrobiales bacterium
GTCCCGTTGTTGGCCCTCGGGGGCCTCATCGTCTACCGGGGCCGCTCCGCAGCCGCTGCCGACGCGGCCCGGGCCCTCGCCGCCACCACCGACTAGCGTTTTCGCAACATCACGTCGGACCACTGGGGAGTGAGGTATGGCCGAGGCGAAGTACGAGGGCCCGCCGAAGGCGCTGGAACGGTGCGATGGCGTTGCGCCTCTCGCCCGACGATCTCGAGGCCTTTCTCGCCACCTACCAGACCGAACGCCGGCGAACAAGGCTTAGCGCAGTCGAACGATGTTGCCGGTCACGATCCGGCCGGCGTCGGCACAGAGCCACGCAATGACGTCGGCCACCTCACCCGGTTCGGCGATGTGGTGGTGGTCGTGGTCGGCGGCGACGAACGAGCGCACGTCATCGGTGATCCAGCCGGTGTCGGTCACCGGTGGGTACACGACATTGGCGGTGACACCGTCGGCCGCCATTTCCGCGGCCGCTGACAGGGTGTAGCTGATGAGCGCGGCCTTGGCCGCGCCATAGGAGACCTCGCCGGGAAAGGCCCGTCCCTCACCCGAGGTCAGGGTGACGATGCGACCCCAATCGGCGCCGCGGACCCGATGGCGGGCGATGAAGTCGGCCATCAGCAGCGCACCGGCCCGGGCATCGACCTCGTACTGCATCGCAATCGACGCAGCAGTCACCGGATCGTCGTTGGTGCGGCCCGCGGCATCGGTGGATCCAGGGGCAAAGGAGTCCTTCTGCCAGCCGCTCGCATTGTGGACCAGGACCGAGACCGGGCCGAGTTCGGCCTCGACACGGTCGAAGATCGCGGCCGGTGCGGCTGTGTCGCGCAGATCGGCTTCGATGGCGATGGCCCGACGGCCGGTGGCCTCGATGGCGGCCCGTATGGCGGCAGCGTCCTGGGCCCGGGGCCGGTGGTAGTCGTCGGTTCGTTCCGGATCCGCCGTGCGGAGGTAGGTGATCGCGACGTCAGCACCTTTCCCGGCCAGCGCGATCGCAGTGGCTGCGCCGATGCCGTGGTTCGCCCCGGTGACCAGCGCCACCTGGCCGAGCAGCGGTTCGGGGCTGGCGCGCATGGCGCAACCGTACCGTAGGCTCCCGCCATGGCCGACGAGAATGCCGTACGGCAGCGCTGCGACTGGCCGGTTGGGAGCGACGAGCTCCTGCGGTACCACGACCAGGAGTGGGGCCGGCCCACCACCGATGCCAACCGGCTCTTCGAGAAGATCTGCCTCGAGGGTTTCCAATCCGGTCTGAGCTGGCTGACGATCCTGCGCAAGCGCGACCGGTTTCGAGAAGTGTTCGAGCAGTTCGACATCGAGCGGGTCGCAGCCTTCGGGCATCGCGACGTGCGCCGGCTCTTGGGTGATACCGGCATCATCCGCCACCGCGGCAAGATCGAAGCCACGATCAACAATGCGCAACGGGCGATCGAGCTGATCGAAGCCGAGGGGCCACTGGTCGACTGGATCTGGTCGTGGGCGGTGCCGTCAGAGCCCCCCACCGCATCGATCCCGAGCAAGACGCCACGCTCGGCCGCGTTGGCCAGGGAACTCAAAGGCCGAGGCTGGAAGTTCTTCGGCCCGACCACGGCCTATGCCTTCATGCAATCGGAGGGGCTCACCAACGATCACGGCGCCGAGTGCTTCGCTCGCGCCGAGTGCGAGCATGAACGGTCGGTGTTTCTGGCCGGCCGCGAGCTACGCCAGGTGGAGTAGCAGCGCCTCGATCACCGTGTCCGTCGCTTCATGGACGACCCAATGGCTGACATCGGGAATCTCGACGAACGTATAGGGCCCGGTGACGTAGTCGGCGGTGCCCTCGGCCTGTTCGCGGCCGAGCGCGGTGTCGCCCGTACTCCAGATGAACAGCGTGGGCAGGTCGATGGTCTGGCCCGACTCGATCGCGATCAGGTCGATGGCCCGGTACCAGTCGAGTGCTGCGCTCATCGCCTCCGGTGAGCCGAGCACATCGAGGTAGGCGTCGAGTTCGGCCTCGGTGTAGCCCGCGCCGGCGAAGATCGAGCGGTAGAACGCGGCGTCGTCGGCCAGGAATCGATCCTGGGAATCGGGCTGCTGGAAGAGGTCGACATAGCTCGAACGGTCGGCCTGATCGCCGTCGGGCGCCGCCCGTGCCGCGGCGAACGAGAGCGGATGTCCGACCGACATGGCGGTGAGGCTCGAGACCCGACCCTGCCCGTCGAGCACCTCGCGGCCGGCCACACCCCAGGCCACCAGTGAGCCCCAATCGTGGCCCACGATATGGAAGGTCTCGGCTCCGAGTGCGTCGGCGACCGAGAAGACATCGTCGATGAGGTTGGTGGCGGCGTAGTACTCGACACCGTCGGGACGCGCGCCGGCCGAGTAGCCCCGCTGGTTCATCGCCACCGCGAAGAAGCCGGCTTCGGCGAGCGCGGTGGAAACCGTGTCCCACGACCGGTTGGTTTCGGGGAACCCGTGCAGGAGCATGACCGTCTTGCCTTCGGCGGCCCTGGCCGGATCGCCGGCGGACCGCACGTCGAAGGTCAACGGACCGAGGGTCTCATCTTCGATCGTCGCCGTGCTGTCGACCAGTTGTGCCGGCGGAGCCGGTTCCTCGATCGTCGTGGTCGTGGAAGAGGTCGTGGCCGGAGCTGGTGCAGTGGTCGTCGGCGCCGTCGTCCTCGGTGCAGCGGTGGCGGTCGGGGCCGAGGTGCTCTCGGCCGTGGATGCGACCTGGTCCGACGAGCACGCAACGGCGAAGAGGAGCGCGGCAAGCAGGGCGGCGAGCGTTCTCGGAAGATGACATCGCATCGGGGCACCCTACGGGGCCGCTCACCGACGGAACAATGTTCCACGGGTTGGAACGCCCATGGGGCATGAACCAACAACGGCGGAAATCCAACCTTCTGAAGACAGTTGCAGTCGCCCTGGCCCTCTTCGCAACCGCGTGCGGGGGCAGCGACACCAGCGCGTCAGAATCGAGCGGGAACCAGGTCGGCGAGGCGCCGGCGGGCGACAGCGGCTC
>JABDJW010000324.1 GCA_013002375.1 Acidimicrobiales bacterium
AGCCAAGGCCGCCGGTGTGAGCAAAGTTGTATTCGATCGCGGTGGCAACCGCTACCAAGGTCGGGTCGCCGCACTGGCCGACGCCGCCCGAGAAGCCGGACTGGAGCTGTAATGGCAGACGAACAACAGGGCGAAGCGCAGCTGCGCGAATCCCGAGTCATCAACATCAACCGCGTGGCCAAGGTGGTCAAGGGCGGTCGCCGATTCTCGTTCACCGCACTGGTCGTCATCGGCGACGGAGCGGGCCGAGTCGGTCTGGGCTACGGCAAGGCCAAAGAGGTCCCGCTGGCCATCCAGAAGGGCACCGAAGAGGCCCGCCGCAACCTGTTCAAGGTTCCGCTCGCGGGCAGCACGATCGTGCACACGATCATCGGTGAAACCGGCGCTGGCCGAGTGCTGCTCAAGCCCGCCGCTCCCGGTACCGGCGTGATCGCCGGTGGTGCGGCCCGCATCATCTTGGAAGAAGCCGGCATCCATGACGTGCTCTGCAAGTCGTTGGGTTCGGCGAACCACATCAACGTGGCCCGAGCGACGATCGCCGGTCTGCAAGAGCTCAAGCGCCCCGACGAGATCGCCCGCCTGCGCGGCCTTCCGGCCGAGGACTTCGTTCCGGCCGGTCTGCTCAAGGCCTACAAGGAATCCGAGCGCGGTCCGGTCGAACCGGCTGAGGCGACATCATGAGCGATCTCCAGATCACCCAGGTGCGATCCACGATCGGCACCAAGCCCAAGCAGCGCGGCACGTTACGCGCGTTGGGCCTGGGCAAGATCGGTCGCACGGTTACTCACCCCGACAAGCCCGAAGTTCGCGGCATGATTGCTCGGGTCCCCCATTTGGTCGAAGTTGAGGAAGTCTGATGGCGATCAAAGTGCATGACCTCCAACCCGCCCCCGGATCGCGCAAGCGCGCCAAGCGGGTCGGTCGTGGTATCGGCGGCAAGGGCGGCAAGACCGCCGGCCGCGGCAGTAAGGGCCAGCGGGCTCGTAACACGGTTCGCGTTGGGTTCGAGGGTGGCCAGATGCCCCTCCACCAGCGGGTGCCCAAGCTGCGAGGCTTCAACAACCCGTTCCGGGTCGACTACCAGGCGATCAACCTCGACACCATCGACGCCACCGGCCTCGACACGGTGTCGCCGGCGTCGTTGTACGAGAAGGGCCTGATCTCCAAGGGTGCCTTGGTGAAGGTGCTCGGACGGGGCGAGGTGACCCGCGCGGTCACCGTCAAGGCCCACGCATTCTCCAAATCGGCCGAAGCCGCCATCACGGCGGCCGGCGGTACGGTCGAGCTGTTGGCCAAGCCCTACGGTGAACGACGTCCACCGGCGCAGGGCAACCACCTCACCAACCGGTAGACCAACCAACGGTTGTTCCAGCCACTAGCGTTGGTGCACCCGGTTGCCAACCGCAGGATCTCACGCCAAGAGGACAGGCTCGTGCTGAAGACTCTTCCCAACATGTTCAAGGTTCACGATCTTCGAATGAAGATCCTGTTCACGCTGGGCATGATTGCGGTGTACCGGGTTGGTTCGTTCATCCCGGCGCCGGGCATCGACTACAACGCGGTCGAGGCGCTGCGGGCTCGGTCGAACCAGGGTGGTCTGCTGCAGCTGCTGGGCTTGTTCTCGGGCGGCGCGCTGACGCAGTTCGCGATCTTCGCGCTCGGCATCATGCCGTACATCACGGCCCAGATCATCTTCCAGATCCTCGGCGTGGTCATTCCCAAAATCGAGGAATGGCAACAGCAGGGCGCCGTTGGGCAACGCAAGATCACCCAGTGGACGCGCTACCTCACGGTCGCGATCGCCATGGTGCAGGCCACCAGCTTCTCGTTCCTGTTCCACAACACGAACAACCCGATCAGCAACACCGGCGGTTCGCAGATCGATCTGCTGCCCGACTTCAACGTCGGCACCGTGTCGTTGGTGGTCATGACCCTCACCGCCGGCGTGGCCCTGCTGATGTGGATGGGCGAGCTGATCACCCAGCGCGGCGTGGGCAACGGTATGTCGCTGCTCATCTTCGCCTCGATCATCTCGACCTTCCCGGCCCAGGGCATCTCGGTGTACCAGGACAACGGCCTCTTCGCGCTGTTGGTGCTCATCAGCATGGCGGTGGCCCTGACGGTGGCGATCGTGTACGTCGAGCAAGGCCAGCGCCGCATCCCGGTGCAGTTCGCCAAGCGGGTGGTCGGTCGTCGAATGTACGGCGGCCAGAACACCTACATCCCGCTCAAGGTCAACCAGTCCGGCGTGATCCCGATCATCTTCGCCAGCTCGGTGCTGTACCTGCCGCAGCTCTTGGCGGTGGCCCTGCCATTCGAGAGCTTCCAGCGCTGGGTCGATGGCAACCTGAGCCAGCCCGACAACTTCTGGTACTACTTCATCTTCGGCATCTTGATCCTGGGTTTCGCGTACTTCTACACCGCCATCACGTTCGACCCGGCCAAGCAGGCCGACACCATCCGCAAGCAGGGTGGCTTCATCCCCGGTATCCGGCCCGGTCCGCAGACCGAGCGCTACCTGGCCAAGATCCTCAGCCGCATCACGCTGCCCGGTGCATTGTTCATCCTGTTGATTGCGCTGGTGCCGTCAATCATCATCTGGCAGCTCGATTGGTCGGCCGAGGGCGGAAACGCCGGTAGTGCAAACTTCGGCTTCCTGGGAATCTCAATCTTGATTGCGGCGGGCGTGGCGCTCGAGACGATGCGCCAGATCGACTCGCAACTGACCATGCGGAACTACGAGGGCTTCCTGACCAAGTAGTCGGGGCAAGGGAACACGATGAGTTTGTATCTGGTCATTCTTGGCCGTCAGGGCTCCGGCAAGGGCACGCAGTGCACCCGCCTGGTCGAGCACTACGGATGTCCCCATGTCTCGACCGGTGACATGTTGCGGGCCGCCCGGGAGGAAGGCACCGAGATGGGCCGCAAGGCGGGCGAGATCATGGATGCCGGCGGCTTGGTGCCCGACGAGGTCATGTTCGGCATCGTCGCCGAGCGTTTGGCCAAGCCCGACGTGCTCAAACACGGCGTGTTGCTCGACGGTTTCCCCCGCACCGCCGGGCAAGCCGACGAACTGGAGCGAATGCTGGCCGAGCATGGCGAGCGGCTCGACGTCGCGATCAACCTCGACGTGCCGGTCGAAGAAGTGACCAAGCGCATGCTGACCCGTGGCCGCGAGGACGACACCCCCGAGGCCATCGCCGAGCGTCTGCGGCTGTACGAAGAACAGACCGCACCGCTCGTCGAATGGTTCGATGGCCATGGGTTGCTCGCCGTCGTCGACGGTCTCGGCGAAGAGGACGAAGTCTTCCACCGGCTGGTGGCGACCGTCGATGCCAAGACCAGGGGTGCGAGTCAGGGCGAGCCGCTGCCCGCCGCCGACGACGACGTCGTCGACTGACCCTTTCCCGAACTGGTTGGAGATTTCAGGCGTTGGTGTCGATTTTTCCAACCAGTTCGCCAATAACGCTGAACTGGTTGGAGTTTTCGGCCAATAGTGTCGATTTTTCCCACCAGTTCGCAACAGGCGGCGATGGGAGCGGGTTTGTTCAAGGTGGTGAGGGCGTCCGGCCGATAGTCGCGTCATGGCTTCGGAACGGGTGAAAACGCCTCGGTCGCTGTTCGAGACCGCTGTTGTGCAGTTCGAACGGGCCGCCGACGTGATCTCGCTGCCTGATCAGACCCGGAACATCCTGCGCTCGCCCAAGAACGAGGTGATCGTCAACTTCCCGGTCGAGATGGATTCCGGTGAGGTCGAGATCTTCCGGGGCTACCGGATCCAGCACAGCAACATCCTCGGGCCGTTCAAGGGTGGGATGCGATTCAGTCCGCAGGTCGACCTCGACGAGGTCAAGGCCCTCGCCACCTGGATGACGTGGAAGACCGCACTGGTCAACGTCCCCTTCGGTGGCGCCAAGGGCGGCGTCACCGTCGACCCGAAGAGCTACAGCGAGCGGGAGCTGCAGGGCATCGTGCGCCGGTTCACCCATGCGCTGGGCACCAACATCGGGCCCGAACACGACATCCCGGCGCCCGACATGGGCTCCAACGCGCAAATGATGGTGTGGATGATGGACACCTACGCCAACTCCTCGAAGGAGTTCGATCGCCACAGCTCCAGACGAGTCGTCACCGGAAAGACGGTCGAGTGCGGCGGAAGCATCGGGCGGGACAAGGCGACCGGGCAGGGTGTGGCCTTCGTGCTGCAACATCACGTCGAGGGCCAGGGCCGATCCTTGATCGGCGCCAAGGTGGCGATCCAGGGCTTCGGCAACGTCGGCGAGCACACCGCTCGCGTGCTGAGCGGCATGGGTGCCCATGTGATGGCCGTCGCCGATCACACGGGTGCGATCATCTCGACGGGCACACCGATCGACCCCGAGCAGCTGTGGGCTCATGTGCACGACACCGGCGGGGTCGATGCCTACCCCGAGGCCGATGTTGCCACGACCGACGAGTTCTGGTCGGCCGACGTCGACATCCTGGTTCCGGCCGCGCTGGAGAATCAGATCACCGTCGACCGGGTCGACTTGATCAACGCCCACGTGATGGCCGAAGGAGCGAACGGCCCGACCACGCCCGAGGCCGAGGAGAAGTTGACGGCCGGGGGCATGGAGATCCTGCCCGACGTGCTGGCCAATGCCGGCGGCGTCGCCGTGTCGTACTTCGAGTGGGTGCAGAACAAGATGAGCCAGCAGTGGGACCTGCCCAAGGTCGACGAGAAGCTGCGCAACCTGATGTGGCAGGCCTGCGATCAGGTCGAGGATCGGCGCCGCTATTACGGCTGCACCCGCCGCGACGCAGCGTACGTGGTGGCTCTCGAGCGACTCCAGGCGGTCTACGACCAGCGGGGCATCTGGCCCTAGACCCCGGCTGGCAACCCGAACGATCCCGTCGCGGCGCTCCGGGTCGCCCGACCATTCGAGGATTCTCCGTGGAGTTGACCACCGCTGCGGTGGTGAACTCCACGAAGAATTCGGGGGAGGGCGTAGTTTGGTGGTGTGAACGACCCCCACCTCGATGAGATCGACGCGGCGCTGCGCTCCGACATCCGGCGCCTGGGCAATCAGCTGGGCGACGCTCTGGTGCGCCAACACGGGCGGGAACTGCTGGAGCGGGTCGAGCAGGTTCGCTCGATCGCCCGAGGGCTTCGCCGCGAGGCCGACACCAGCGCCGGCCTGGCCGACTTCCTCACCGACATCGACGTCCACGACGCGATCCACTTGGTGCGGGCCTTCACCGTGTACTTCCACCTGGCCAACACGGTCGAGCAGGTCCACCGCATCGAGGAACACAACGCCGACGCCGCGGCGGCCAACAACCACTTCGCCGAGACCGTCGCCAAGCTGCAGGCTATCGGCATCTCCGATTCCGAGATCGTCGCGGCGGCCCGCACCACCGATCTCCGTCCGGTCTTCACCGCGCACCCCACCGAGGCCTCGCGCCGATCGATCCTCGACAAGCTGGCCGAGATCGCGGTGCTGGTCGAACGGCGCAACGACACGAGCTGTGGGCCGGCCGACCAACGCCGCATCGATCGCCGGGTCGACGAGCTGATCGACGCCATCTGGCAGACCGACGAACTCCGCCGCGAGCAGCCCGATCCGGTCGACGAGGCTCGCTCGATCCTGTACTTCCTCAACGAGATCGTCTCCGACGGTGTGCCGGAGTTGTTCGACGACATCGACGCCGCGCTCCGGTCGATCGGCGGCGAGTTGGGGAGCACCAATGTGCCGGTCCGGTTCGGCTCGTGGGTGGGTGGTGATCGCGACGGCAATCCCAACGTCACGCCGGCCACGACCCTCGAAGTCCTCGAGTTCCAGCGAGCTCGAGCGCTGCGGCTGTTGATCGCCGAGATCGAGGATCTGTCGTCGGAGCTCTCGGTGAGCACGGCCGTCACCGGCATCTCCGCCGAACTCGAGTCACAGCTCGAACGCGACGGCGCCCGATTCCCTGATGTCATGGCCCGGTTCAGCGCCCTGAGCGCAGGCGAGCCGTACCGGCAGCGGTGTTCGTTGATCCATCACCGGCTCACGCTGACCGCCGACGACCCCGACCATCCCGGCGCCTATCGCGATCCCGCCGACGTCGAGGCCGACCTCGCCGTGATGGGTGATTCGCTCGAGGCCCACAAGGGCGCATTGCTGGCCCGCGGCCGGTTGGCTCGGGTGCGGCGCACGCTGGCCATGATCGGCTTCCACCTGGCCACCCTCGACATCCGCCAGCACGCCCGGGCCCACCACGAGACCCTGGCCGAGCTGTTCGGCCAGCTCGACGAGCCCTACGAACAACTCAGCCGCGATGCCCGCACCGAGCTCCTGGCCGGCGAGCTGGCCAGCCGTCGCCCGCTCGGCCCACCGGCCGGGCTCGATGCCGCCGGCTCGCTCGGCCTGTTCGCCACCCTGCGGGCGGCCATGGATCGCGGCGGCGACCAGATCATCAAGAGCTACATCGTGTCGATGACCCAGGGGGTCGACGACATCCTCGCCCCCGCGGTGTTGGCC
>JABDJW010000326.1 GCA_013002375.1 Acidimicrobiales bacterium
TCTCGGCGTGGCCTTCGGCGGCGGGAGGTTCCATACCCGCGATCTGCAGCATCACCACGCCGTGCTGGTAGGCCCACAGCGCCCAGCCGAGGTCGGTGGGGTCGCCCGGCTTGATGCGGCCGGCCTCTTGTTCGGCCGCCACCGCAGCGATCAACGTCTCGAACGAAGCGGCGGCCACCGCGAACGATTCATCACTCGGCACGAAGCCGGGCACTGCGCCACCGAACATCAACAGGTAGATGCCCTGGTTGGCCAACGCCCACGACCGATAGGCATCGCCGAACCTCGCCATCCGGCGCTCGGGCTCGCCGTCCCATGCCGCCAGCAACGCCTGCTCGAAGCGCTGGAAACCATCCTGGAACAACGCCTCGATCACGCCGTCCTTGCCCTCGAAGTGGCTGTAGACGCCCATCGTCGAGCACCCGGCCTTGTCGGCGATCGCCCGCACCTTCAGGGCGCCGGCCCCTTCGTGATGGAGGAGATCGGCTGCCGCGGCGAGAATTATCTCCCGTTGGGTCTTGTGCTCGGCCATCTTGATAACTATGTTATGCCATAACAACGTTATATCGCCAAAAAAGAAAGGCCGTCTCCGATGACCGATCTCGACGCCACACCGTACCTGTCGGGCAACTACGCCCCGGTGCCCGACGAGCTTACCGCCGTCGATCTGCCGGTCACCGGCCAGATCCCGGCCGAACTCAGCGGCCGGTTCCTGCGCAACGGCCCCAATCCGGAAACCACCCCGGACAAGGAGACCCACCACTGGTTCCTCGGCGACGGCATGGTGCACGGCATCCGCCTGCGCGACGGCAAGGCCGAGTGGTACCGCAACCGCTATGTGGCTCGGGTCAACCCGGAGGCCGGCTACACGCCGAACACCAACGTCATCGGCCACGCCGGCCGAACCTTCGCGATCGTCGAGGCCGGGCCCAAGCCCGTCGAGCTCACCTACGAGCTTGAGTCCATGCACGAGTGCGACTTCGAAGGGACCCTCGCCGGCAGCTACTCGGCGCATCCCAAGGTCGATCCGCTGACCGGCGAGATTCACGCGATGTGCTACTGGTGGCCCGACATGATCGACAAGCTGCAGTACGTCGTGATCGGCCCCGATGCCACGGTGACGAAGCAGGTCGACATCCACACCCCGACCATGCCGATGATCCACGACATGAGCCTCACCCAGACGTACGCCGCAGTGTTCGATCTGCCGGTCACGGTCGACCTCGAGATGGCATTGGGCGGCTCACCTTTCCCGTTCAGCTGGCAGCACGAGTACAACGCGCGGGTCGGGCTCCTGCCCCGCACCGCGACCTCGGGTGATGAGGTCATCTGGTGCGAGATCGATCCGGTCTTCGCCTTTCACCCCATGAACGCCTACGACACCGACGACGGCAAGGTCGTGATCGACATCTGCGAGTACGAACGTATCTTCGACCAGGATCGCAACGGCCCGTTCCGCGACGGCTTGCCGACGCTGGCTCGCTGGACGGTCGACCCGACGACGGGTCGCGTCGCCCGCGAGACCCTCGACGATCGCCAACAGGAGTTTCCGCGCATCAACGATGCCGTCGCCAACCAGCCGTACCGCTACGGCTACGCCGCCGGGGTGAATCGCGCCGACGACACGGTGAGTTTCGGCGACACCTTCAAGCACGACATGCACACCGGCACCAGTGAAGTGCGCAATCATGGCGACGCCCGCGAAGCGGCCGAGCCGATCTTCGTGCCCCGCGACGGTGCGAAGAACGAAGACGAGGGCTGGATCATGACCCTGGTCTACGACGGCGAGCGCGACGGCAGCGATCTGGTCATCCTCGACGCGGCCGACATCACCGGCGACGAAGTCGCTCGCATCGAGCTGCCCCAGCGGGTGCCCCATGGCTTCCACGGCAATTGGGTCAAGGACTGAGCAACCCATCTGGCAAGCTGGGCCGATGCCCGAGCTCAACGATGCCGATCTGAACCGGCGCCTCCGGAGCCATCGGGCCCGGACGGCGACGTCATCGGCCATTCGCGACCTGCTGGAGCAGGCTCGTCGCCCGGGGATGATCTCGTTGGCCGGCGGCATCCCCGATCCGGCCCGTTTCCCGCTCGATCACCTCGCGCCGCTCGTCGAGCGAATCGTGCGCGAGCAAGGCCGGTCGGTGCTGCAATACGGGTTGACGGCGGGTGAACCGGGGGTTCGCGAGGTATTGGCCCGCACCATCCACGCCGAGCTCGATCCCGAACACGTGGTGGTCACCACCGGTTCGCAACAGGGGCTCGATCTCCTGGCCCGCGTCACCGTTGACCCCGGCGACGCGGTGGTGGTCGGCGATCCGGACTACCTCGGCGCTCTGCAGGTCTTTCGCAGCTACGGTGCCGACCTGGCACCGATCCCGGTCGATGGCGATGGGCTGCAGGTCGATGTGCTGGCCGACCGGCTTGCCGCCGGACTGCGCCCGACGATGTGTTACGTCGTCGTGCACTTTCACAACCCGACCGGTGCCACCCTGTCGGCCGAGCGCCGCGCCCAGCTGCATCAGCTGGCCGAGCAGTACGGCTTCCTGGTGGTCGAGGACGATCCGTACCGTGAGCTCTACTACGACGACAACGCGCCCGAGGGCCCGCCGCCCGGCGCCGACAATCTGGTGCAGCTCCGCAGCGTGTCGAAGATCCTGACGCCGGGGCTTCGGCTGGGGTGGATGACGGGCCCACCGTGGC
>JABDJW010000340.1 GCA_013002375.1 Acidimicrobiales bacterium
GTGTGCGCCTGCGCGTCGCGTTGTCGGCGCTGACCATGGCGGAGTACTTCCGCGATGTCGAGCGGCAGGACGTGCTGCTGTTCATCGACAACATCTTCCGCTTCGTGCAGGCCGGCTCCGAGGTCTCGACCCTTTTGGGCCGTATGCCGTCGGCGGTGGGCTACCAGCCGACGCTGGCCGACGAGATGGGCGAGCTCCAGGAGCGAATCACCTCGACCCGAGGCAAGTCGATCACGTCGCTGCAGGCCGTGTACGTGCCGGCCGACGACTACACCGACCCGGCTCCGTTCACCTCGTTCACCCACTTCGACGGCACGACCGAGCTGAGCCGTGACATCGCGGCGCTCGGCATCTACCCGGCGGTTGACCCGCTGGCGTCGACGTCGACGATCCTCCAACCCGAGGTCGTGGGCGATCGCCACTACAACACCGCCCGCCGGGTCCAGGAAGTTCTGCAGCGTTACAAGGAGCTGCAGGACATCATCGCCATCCTCGGCCTCGACGAACTGTCCGAAGAGGACCGCGTCACCGTCGATCGGGCCCGGAAGGTGCAGCGCTTCTTGTCGCAGCCGATGTTCGTGGCCGAGATCTTCACCGGCCAGCCCGGTGTGTTCACCCCGCTCGAAGACACGATCTCGTCGTTCGAGGCGCTGCTCGACGGTGAACTCGACAATGTGCCCGAGCAGGCCTTCTACATGGTCGGTGGTATCGACGAAGTGCAGCAGAAGGCCGCGCAGCTCAAGGCCGACGCATGACCCTTCAGGTCGAAGTCGTCTCGCCGGAGACCATCACCTATTCCGGTGAGGCCGACACGGTGGTGTGCCGCACGGTTGGTGGGGGTGATCTCGCCTTCCAGACCGGCCATGTTCCCATGATCGGCGTGTTGCAGATCTGGGAAGCCAAGGTTGTCGGCGCCGACGGTACCGACGTCTTCGCCGTGCATCAAGGCTTCGTGCAGTGCGCGAATGGCAAGGTCACGATCTTGTCGGACGTCTCCGAGCAGCAGGAACACATCGACGTGCCGCGGGCGCAGGCCGCCCTCGAGCGGGCCAACCAGGCCCTCGCCGCCAACGCCGATGATGAGGACGCCGTGGCCGCCAAGCGGCGAGCCGAAGTGCGGCTCAGCGTCGCCTCGGGCGGCACCGCCTCCGGCCACTAGCCCGCGCCATCCGCGTCGCACCGCCATCTTTGTCGCACTGCGGCCTGGGCGCTTCGGCCTATTGCCAGCCGCGTCAGCCACCGCCAAGGTTGAAAGATGCACAAGGTCGAGTTCGTCCCCGAACACGCGGTGCCGGCTTCGCCGGTTCGCGGCCGGGTGCAGCTGGCGGCGCGCTTCGCCAAGTGGTCGGTAACTTCGGCCAAGCGGCGCTGGTTCGACTTCACCGCCAACGCCCTGAAGGGCGAGTTCCAGCTGCTGAGCCGCACCCTTGACGACCTGCGCAATGATGATCTGGTGCAGTGCAACCTGTGCGGCTGGACCGGTGCCGGGTTCTATCCGAACACGGGTGCCGGTTTCCATGAACCACGCACGACGTGCCCCGGTTGCCTTTCCCAGGATCGCTACCGCACCTTGCTCGAGGTGCTGCGCTCACAGACCACGATGCTCGCGGGCACCGACCGAGTGGTCGAGGTTGCGCCGTGTGCGGAATTCCAGGAACTCCTACGTACCTACGACATCGACTACGCCAGCTTCGATCTGCTCCGCCCCGAGGCCATGGAGCAGGGCGACATCACCGCGATGCGCTTTGCCGACGGGAGCGTCGATTGGTTCCTCTGCTACCACGTGCTCGAGCACATTCCGGACGACCAGCTGGCGCTGAAGGAGATCCACCGGGTGCTCAAGCCTGCCGGAACCGCCGTGCTGCAGGTGCCGTACGATTTCGTGAACCCGACCCGCGAGTTCGGTTTCGCCGACCCTCGCGATGTCCACCACGTGCGCCTGTACGGAACGGACTTCGCCGACATCGTCACCGCGGCCGGCTTCGACGTGCGACGTATCGAACCGGCCGACTGCTTCAGTGCCGACGATCGGGCCCGCTTCGGCTTCCACCCCGACCCCATCTACTTCGCGACCAAGCGCTAGCGCCCCAACGATCTGGCCGAACGGCGTCGCCCATTGCAGGGTGGTCCCACGTAGTTGCGACAATTCGGTGGGACGCCGCGATGTCTGGTGCTGGGCGGTACAACGGGTGGTTGGTGAAGCCGACCTGGGCCCGGCCGGACGCTCCGGTGCTGTCGGGCTGGACGCTGCGCTATTGCCTGACCGTGCTCATGGCCGAGTGGGCCTGGTGAGCGGGGCTAGCGCTCGAGCACGACCACGCCGGTCACGTCTTCCTCGGCCTCGGGATAGGCCATGTCGAGACCCTCGAGCGTGTCGACCATGATCTGATGCACCACCCGGTTGCGGAACCACTTGCGGTCGGCCGGCACGACGTACCACGGCGCGTCGGCGGTGCTGGTGCGCTCCATCATCTCGGTGAACGCAGCCTGGTAGTCATCCCACTTCTTGCGTTCCTCGAGATCGCCGAGGCGGAACTTCCACAGCTTCTCCGGGTTGTCGAGGCGATCCTGCAGGCGCTCGGCCTGTTCCTGCTTCGACAGGTGCAGGTAGAGCTTGACGATCGTGGTTCCTTCGTCGACCAGCAATTGCTCGAAGTTGCGGATGTGCTCGTACCGGCGCCGCCAGCGGTCCTCGGGCACCAGCCCGTGCACCCGCACGACCAGGACATCTTCATAGTGCGACCGGTTGAAGACCGAGATCATGCCTGAGCCCGGTGTGTGCGGGTGCACCCGCCAGAGGTAATCGTGGGCCAGTTCTGCTTCGGTCGGCTTCCCGAACGGCGTGACGACGACGCCCTGAGGATTCAGCGGTCCGAACACCGACCGGATCGTGCTGTCCTTCCCGCCGGTGTCGGTCGCCTGCAACACAACCAGCACCTTGTGCTTCTCCTCGGCGTACAGCACCTCCTGGAGTTCATCGAGACGCTTGCTGAGGATTTCGGTCTCGTCCTTGGCATCGTCTTTGACGAGGTCGTCATCGCCTCGGGTGTCCCAGGACGAAAGATCGACGGTGCTGTCGGGTTGAACGCGGTACGGCGAAATGTCCATTGCCGACAACGGTAGTGGCCGGTCGACGAGCAGAAGGCGACTACGCCGGGAGCTCGTGTTGATAGCCGAACCGCTCGAAGTCCTCCTGATAAATGCGATCGACCTGCGCCAGCAGGTCATCGTCGTAGAACGTCGGGAAGCGTTGCACGGTTCGGTTGGCGTCGCGCCCCGTTTCGAGCACGGTGCGACCCAGGAACTCGGTGCTGGCGAGATACGCGTGATCGTGCTTGGTGCGTCGCAAGCGCTCGTACGTCGCACCGTCGGTCGGCGCAAGATCGAGCGACGCCTCGATGGCTCGTAGCGCCTCGGGTCCATCCTCGACCCGGTACGGGTGGCTGACCGGCTGCAGCGTGTCGAGCAAGGTGCGCTGGAGGTAACCATGTTCGTCGCATCCGGCCACCGGCACGAGCGCCTCCATGGCGTCGAGGTACTGCGCAAAAGAGTATCCGGCGTCGATGTCCTGTCCGAGGAACGCAGCGATCGGGCCGCGGGGCCGAGCCTGGCGCAGCGAGTGCAGGTAGGCGCTCACCGCCCGGGGGTACGGATGGCGCGTGAAGCGTACGATGGCGACCGGTTCGCCGTCGATGACCTCCTGCACCCGCTGTTTGTGCCACGGTGCCGGGTAGACGACGTCGACCCGGATGCGGTGGGCCCAGACGAAATCGGTCTCGACCGGGTTGTGGTGCAGAAACCACTTGACCGCGAAACTGCTGCCGGCCCGACCGGCCATCACCAGCACGATCGGGGCGTCGCGAAACACCATGGGGATCGTGCCGTACACGCCATAATGCTCGGCCAGGTAGCGGCCGTCGCGCCGCATGGCGTCGGCGAGGGTCATCCGCTTGGCTTGATCAGGGCTCGGGTGGTCAGTACTTGATCGCCGCGAACTCGCCCAGCTTGTCGAGGCGGTGATAGGCGTTGACCAGGCGCACGGTGCCCGACTTCGAGCGCATCACCAGCGACTGGGTCTGGCAGCCGCTGGCGTCGTAGTGCACGCCCTTCACCAGATCGCCGTCGGTGATTCCGGTGGCCGCGAAGAAGCAGTTGTCCGATGCCACCAACCGGTCGAGGGTGAGCACTTCGTCGAGGTCGTAGCCCTGCTCGATCGCCTCGTTTCGTTCATGTTCGTTGCGAGGCCACAGCTTGCCCTGGTGCTCGCCGCCCATCGCCTTCAGCGCTGCCGCGGAGATGACCCCCTCGGGGGTGCCGCCGACGCCGAACAAGATGTCGGCGCCCGAGTCGGGCCAGGCGGTGCTGATGGCTCCGGCGACGTCGCCATCGGGGATGAGCCGGATGCGCGCCCCGGCCTTGCGGACCTCATCGATGAGCCCGTCGTGGCGATCCCGGTCGAGGATGACGGCGGTCAGGTCGCGTACCGCTTCGCCCTTGGCTTCGGCCAGGCGGTTCAGGTTCTCGGTCGGCGACTCCGCGATGTCGACCACGCCGACGCCGGCCGGTCCGGTGGCGATCTTCTCCATGTACACGCAGGGCCCGGGGTTGAACATCGAGCCGCGGTCAGCGACGGCGATGACGGCCAGGGCGTTGCCGCGGCCCAACGCGGTGAGCGTGGTGCCGTCGATCGGGTCGACCGCAATGTCGGTGTGGGGCGGCTCGCCGTTGCCGATGAGTTCGCCGTTGTACAGCATGGGCGCTTCGTCCTTCTCGCCCTCGCCGATGACCACGATGCCGTCCATCGACACCGACGCCAAGACCTCGCGCATGGCGTCGACCGCCGCGCCGTCGGCCCCCTCCTTGTCGCCTCGGCCCATCCATCGGGATGCGGCCATGGCAGCGGCTTCGGTGACCCGAACGAGTTCGAGGGCCAGGTTGCGATCGGGGGTCTGTTCTGTACTCATCGTTTCCAAGGGTACCCATACGCCGGCCCCGGGGGTAAAGACCGGCGCCCCCTGAGGTAGTGACGGTCGAGACTGATCAGGCCGTAGGGTTGGGTGATGGAAAACCTCTGGTGTTTTCAATGCGGCCGAAAGTACGGCACCCACGTGGACACCTGTCGGGAATGCGGCGTCGAACTGGTCGACGACGAGCCGATGTCGCCGACCGAAGTCGGCGACGAATCCGATCCGCAACTGGCCTACGAACTGCATCCCTGGTCCTTCGAGGCCCGGCGCATGCTCGATCAGATCTGCACCTCCGAGGGCCTTGATCATGCGTGGCAGGGCGCGTCGCTGATCGTGCGCGAAGCCGACGAAGAGCTCGCCGACAGGCTCGTCGAGCAGGTCGAGCGTTCCGCGCTGCCCACCCTCGATCCCGAACTCGAACACGTCGTCTACGAGATGGATGGCTGGGGCGCCGCAATGCAGGCCGAACTCTCTCGGCGCATCGGCTTCGTCGGCATCCCCCACGAATTCGACAAGGCCGGCGATCTCGTCGTGCACGACGAGGACGAGGAGGAGGTCGACGGCATCGTCGACGTCATGAGCTCCCCCGATTTCGTGCTCGACGATGGCGATGACGAAGGGGCGATCGAGCTCGACGGTCTGGGCACGAACGAACTCCTGACCCGCGTGTTCGTGAGCTGTCAGAAGCTGGCCCGCAACCCGCTCGACAACATGGCCATCATCTCCTTCATCGACGACGCCGGCACGATCGAAGCCATCCGCACGCCGTTCGGGCTCGACCGTGAGGCGTGGCAGCCGGTCGTGGAGCGAATCACCCTGCTGCGCATGATGTACGAAGGCGAAGTGGCTGATCTCGACGACGATGAAGCCCGGGAGACCGCCGGCGCGATCCGCGATTCACTGCATCAGATGATCTGACGTACGGCTTCAGATAGCCGCGAGCGAACCGGTACGATGAAGTGATGATTCTGGCCGAACTCGAGTTCTTTCACTCGAGGCCGATGGCCCCCACCCGCCGGCTGGCCCTGGGGCGATGCGATCTCCCTGCCGACCCCGCACCCGGTGAGGCCGGCGTGCTTCTGGCTGGCGTCGCGGCCCGGTTCGGCGGCCAAATTCACCCGCAGCTGTTCGACGAGATGCTCGAATTGGCCGATGACCTGGCCGTCGGTCGCCGAGTGACCCAGCCCCGACTGCGCCACCGTCTCCAGCAGGATCGGGTGGGCCTCGATTGCAGCCGCCATCGCCTGCGGCGGGTCGAATCGCGACTGGTCTACGATCTCGAAACCGAGCAAGGCACCGCCGAACAGCACATTCTGGGTGCGCTCTATGCCGCGGCCCAGCTGCCTCGTGAGGCCCGTCGATCGGTCTTCGGCTACATCGGCATGGGACTCAAGTGGCGCGGCCGGATTGGCCCGAGCCTGATCGCCCATCTCGCGGGCGGCGAGCTGCTCAGCCTGTCCGCTCAGGCCGATCCGCACGCTTGGGCGCTCGAGACCCTGGGTTTCGGGGCCGAGATCACACCACCCGAGCGGGCGGCGGTCAAGAAGCAGTTCCGCCTGTTGATGCGGGCCGCCCACCCCGACCATGGAGCGGCCGACGATGGCGCCGCGCAGCGAATCGCCGAGCTGTCCGAAGCACGACGCATCCTGATGGCCTAGCCCGCCCGGAGGACGATCCATGGCCAAGCCGGCGAAGCAGAAGCGCCGAGCCGACGGGTTCGTGGTGACCCCGGGCGCGGGCAGCGACCGCAACCATCAAACGCTGGTCGCGATCGAGAAGGGCCTCAAACCCTTTCCGGTCAGCCGTCTCGATCTGAAGACGCGCTCGGCTCCCAAGGCGACGGCAATCGTGACCGAGGCGGTCGATGCCCTGGCCCAGCGGGCCAAAAGCGAACCCGACCGGATCGTGATCGGCGGACGCTCGTTCGGCGGTCGGATGTGCTCGATGGCCGCCTCGAGCGGCGCCGACGGGGCCGGGTTGATCCTGCTGAGCTACCCGCTGCACCCGCCGGGCAAGCCCGACAATCTGCGCGTCGAGCATTTTCCCGACATCGCAGTGCCCTGCCTGTTCATCTCCGGCACCCGGGATCCCTTCGGCACACCGGACGAACTCGAGCATCACGCCCAAGCCATTGCCGGGCCGGTCGAGCACGTGTGGCTCGAAGGTGGGCGCCACAACCCGAAGGAACACGAGGACGCCATCGTCGCCGCAATCGCGGCCTGGCTCGGTCTACCGACCTGAGCTCGCTCAGCGTCCTGCGCTAGGCGATCACTTCGACCGGCGTACCGAGTGGGAGCAAGCCGACCAGCGCTTCGATGTCACCATCGGCCAAGCGAACGCAGCCCGAGCTCACGTTTGAACCCAGCGAGTCGGGGTCGTTGGTGCCGTGGATACCGAGTTGGCCCGGGCCGCCTTCGAAGGTCTGGAACGTCTCACTGAATCCGGAGAGCCCATAGGCGTACTGCCCGTAGAGCGTGTCGCGTTCGATCGGTTGCAGCAGTTCGGTGATGTAGTACCGACCGCCCGGGGTGGGCGCGTTCTCTCGGGCCACCGCAACGGTCGCCTGCAGCACCAATTCGGAGGATTGGAAGACCTTGAGGTCGAAGTCGGTCAGGCTGACCACCAGCCGGTAGCGGTTGCGAGCGAGGGTCACGTCGGTCTCGCGAATCCAGCCGGTGGAGCCGTTGGGGCGAATGGGCAAGAGCACCTTGTGCCAGCCGGGCTCGCTCTCCTCGACGAGAAAGACCAGCGGACCGCCGCTCGGTATCGGACTCGACATCTCGATGCCGTCGTCGCGGCCATCGGGCCGGGAATAGACGAAGACGGTGTCGACGACCGCGGTCGCCACGATCACCTGGCTGTTGTCGGCGGCCGGTTCGGTGCGCACCCCGCTGAGTTGTTCGGTGTTGACCGGGTCACGCTCGGAGAGCTCGGGCCGGGCCGTCGTTGTGCACGCCGCGCCGAAAAGCACCAGCGCGAGCAGTGCCGCGCCGAGCGATCCGAGATGACCGGGAAGGAACCGCACCGGGAACAAACGCACCGCGCAAAACTAGTGGGTGGGCGGGCTCATCCGTCGCCGGGGCGGGCGCCTGGCCGGTCGACGGGGTTCAGGTCCTCCAGCTCGCGTCGAGCGGTTTCGGGATACCGCCGCCAGATCAACAACGCGTACAACATCGGCGCCACTGCAGCCACGGCAAACGCGGGCCCGAACGCGTTCCACCGGGATTCGTCGGCCAACCAGCCGACGACGAAGAGCCCGCTGGCGCTGCCCACCACGCCCACTGTTGTGATCAGCCCGTTGGCCGTTGCTCGTTGCCGGGTGGAGAACAGCTCCGGGAGGTAGACGCCCAGCGCGGGCGCGGTCATGCCGCCGATGACGATGGCCAGGAGGGTCATCAACCACAGCGCCGGGCCGGTGCTGAAGTAGCTCCAGACGCCGAAGCCGGCGGAGCCGACGACGCCGGCGATCCCGACGAAGCGGCGCCCCCGTCGGTCGGCCAGTCGTCCGCCGAAGAACACGCCCAGGCCGGCCGGCGTGCTCGTGCAGATCGTGAACAGGGTGATCCGGCTGGCGCTGAACGATCGCTCGTCGCGCAGGAACTCGTTCTGGAACTGGCTCGCCGGTGCCGCGAAGAACAGGAACAGGAACGCGCCGAGGGCCAGCAGGATCAGCCGGCCGCGCTGCTCGGTCCACAGGTGGCGGAAGTTCTCGATCGTCGGTCGATCCTCGCTTCGAGCGAAGCGGCGCGACTCGGGCAAGCGTCGCACGAGGGCGATGATGGCCGGCACGAACAGCAGCGGCACGAGGTAGACGACACGCCAGAGCCGCGCATCGATGTCGGCCAACGGCAGCAGCCACACCGTGCCGCCGCTGCCGAGTGCCGCGGTCAGGGCCAGCACGCTGACCCCGTAGGCCCGCGAGCCCGCGGGCAGCTCCTCGGCGGCCACGATGCCGATCAACAAGCCGAGCGCGGTGGTGATCGCCCGGGCGATCGCCTGGCTGATGGTGAGGGCCACCAGATTCGGGGCCAACACGGCGGTCGCGGTGACCAACGATGCGGCCACACCGGTCAACAACAACAATCGGCGCCGGCCGTGGCGATCGGCGGCGGCCAACAGGCCCACCGCGATCGGGATTCCGAACCGGACGGTGGCCAGGGCCACCCCTTGATCGCTGCGGTCGTTGCCGAACTCCTCGGTGACGAAGGTGATCGTCTGGGAGAGGATCGAACCCAGGTAGCCACTGAACACCGCGAGGGTGCACAGCAGCCCGAGCACGTGGGCGGTCTGTCGATCGATGCGACTCGGCGGTGCCCACCAGGGCTGCTGGTTCGGCCCCAGCCGGTGGGTGATGGCGTAGCGGGCCGGTAGCCAATACACGATCCACCACACCGGGAGCGCCAGCTGCCACGTGGTTCTTTCGGTCACGGCGTACTGCGGCGGGCCCTCGCTCGCGACGCCCGTCGCGGCCTGGACGTCGAGTTCCCGTTCGTAGGTCTTGAAGGGGCCCGTGGCGAGCACGAATCGATCGGGGCCGGCTTCGGCCTCGACGAGGAGGTCGGCCCGAGCGGTACGCAGCTCGGCCAACCCGGCCTCGTCGACGACGATGGTGCGCTCGGTTACCGCCAACCGACAACCTGGATCGAGGGAGGCCGGATCGTGGGAGGCCGGATCTTGTGAGGTCCGGCGGGGTTTTGCCCACCGGCACCGCTGACGCGCATGTGCGGAGCATACTTATGGGATGCCCGAACCCCGCGACGCCATCGTCGTTCGCTCCTCTGGACCGCTCGATGGCACGATCGCCATCAACGGGGCCAAGAACTCGGTCCTCAAGCTCATGGCGGCATGCCTGTTGGGCGAGGGCACCTTCACCATTCGGAACGTGCCCAACATCACCGACGTTGCGCTGATGGCTGACCTGCTCACCTCGATCGGCTGCACGGTGGCCTATCACGACAGCGTGCTGACGATCGACGTGCCGGCCGAGATCACACCGGTCGCGCCCTACGAACTCGTCGAGCAGTTCCGGGCCTCGATCGTGGTGCTCGGTCCCTTGCTCGGCCGCTGCCGCGAAGCCCAGGTCGCGATGCCGGGCGGCGACGATTTCGGCCCCCGCCCCATCGACATGCACGTGCGCGGGCTCGAGACCCTCGGCGTGACGTTCGATTCCGCGCATGGCTACATCCGCGGCCATGCCGACAACCTGGTCGGCAACGAAGTCCTCCTCGAGTTTCCCAGTGTTGGCGCGACCGAGAACATCCTGATGGCGGCGGTGCGGGCCAAGGGCACGACCGTGATCGAGAACGCGGCTCGCGAACCGGAGATCTGCGATCTCGCCGCCTTTCTGGGGCGCATGGGCGCCAAGGTGTCGGGAGCCGGCACGCCGACCATCACGGTCGAGGGTGTCGATCACATGACCGCGGTCGATCACACCACGATCCCGGATCGCATCGAGGTCGCCACCTATCTGGCCGCGGTCGGCATTGCCGGCGGCGAGCTCACGCTGCAGGGTGCTCGGGCCGATCACATCGACATGCTGGCGCAGAAACTGGGCGACATGGGAATGCGTATCTCGCCCGACGCCGACGGTCTGTGGGCCTTTGCCGGTCGCCGGCTGACCTCGGCCGACATCTCGACGCTGCCGTACCCCGGCCTGGCCACCGACTACAAGCCGTTCCTGGTCGCCATGTTGTGCTTGGCCGATGGCGTGGGCATCGTCACCGAGAACCTGTTCTCCGGCCGATTCCGTTACGTCGACGAACTCAAGCGCATGGGGGCTGACATCCGCACCGACGGGCACCATGCGGTGGTGCGCGGCGTGCCCCGCTTGTCCGGCGCCCCCGTGCGGGCCCACGACATCCGAGCTGGCGCCGCGCTGGTCGTCGCGGCCCTTGCCGCTGACGGCGAGACCGTGATCACCGAGGTCGACCACATCGATCGGGGTTACGAGGATCTCGTCGGCAACCTGGCGTCGGTCGGGGCCGACATCGAACGGGTGACCCTGACC
>JABDJW010000353.1 GCA_013002375.1 Acidimicrobiales bacterium
GACTATGATTGCTCGCCTTGTTGGCGAGCTGTACGGCGCCCTGGGCGTGGTGTCCGACGGTCATCTCGTCGAAGTAAGTCGCACGGACTTGGTCGGCGGGTACATAGGGCAGACTGCCATCAAGACAACCGAACTATTTCATTCAGCGATCGGTGGTGTGCTATTCATAGATGAGGCCTACTCGCTGACTGCCGGGCGAGGAAACAATGACTATGGCGCTGAGGCTGTGGATACTCTTGTCAAGCTGATGGAAGACCACCGAGACAACTGCGTGGTCATTGTCGCAGGATATCCAGAGAGAATGCACAGATTCATTTCATCGAATCCTGGACTGTCCAGTAGATTCAAACGAGTAATATCGTTTCCCGACTATTCGGTGAGCGAGCTATGCGCCATCTTCGATTCTTTTGCTTAGGAGTCCGGCTACGAATCAAGTCAGAACTGCCGTTTGGAGGTTGCGCGTCAACTCCGGGCGATCGATCGCAGCTCAAGCTTTGGCAACGCGCGAGTAGTTAGGCAAATATTCGAGAAGGCGGTCACAAATCAAGCTCGCAGAATCCGCAACGTAAGCTTACCGACGCGAGCAGTACTGATGACGCTAGAGGCTTCCGATATATGAGATCTGAGAATGCGCCGCCCAGCAACTGGAGTCAGTAGCCACTGCAAGAGCTCCACCACCCGGGCCGCCATGGCCCCCTCAGTCGGTCGGCTGCACGATGAAGAATGCATACGAGTAGCACTCCGAGAAGCGCTCGAAGAAGTCGATCTCGGTCTCGGCCGCGGCCACGACCTCCGCCGCGATCGGGTCGTCGGGGTGACGAGCCTTCAGACCGGCAATGCGGGCCTGCATCGGTTCGTAGTACTCGTCCCACCAGGCCGAGGCCGGCAGCGGGAACGAGGCGATGGTCTGGTAGGACGCGGCCTCGATGCTCGCCCGAACCCCCGCCTCCTCGGTCAACGCCGGATACTCGGCCAGCCACCAGTCCCGGAGCTCGGCCGGCGGCGAATCGACCAGCCAGATCGGCTCGGTGAACCCGACCGTTCCCCCCGGCGCCAGCAGCGGCCGCCACGTGCGAAGTGCTTCGGTGACGCCGAGGTTGTAGATGGCCCCCTCGGCCCAGATCAGATCCTGACTCCCGGGCTCGACCGGCGGTGCGGCCATGTCGCCCACCACCGCCTCGACCCGATCGTCGATGGCGGCGGCGACGAACCGGCGGTTGGCTTCGGCGGCCATGGACGGGAGCATGTCGACAGCCAGGATCCGCGCTTCGGGCAAGGCCGCGGCGAGCGCCACGGTCTGAGCGGCCGGCCCACAGCCCAGATCGAGCACCGTCCGCGGCGTCGGCCCCGGCACCAGACCCAAGGCCCGCCCGGTGTGCTCATCGCCGCCCGGCCCGGCCCGAGGAAGCGTGCCGTAGACCTCGAGGAACAAGCCGAGCGTGTGTGCGTCGCTGAGATCCACGACTACCGGTGTAGCCGAAGCCGAGGGCGTGACGTACTACTCACGCACGCCGGCGGCCACCTGGAAGCGGTCGGCGGTCTCCCATCGCAGCCACTTGGACTCGCCGATGTTCCACCACCGGTAGTAGCGGCCCGGTACCAGCGCCTCGACCTCGCCGTCGACCGTGCGCCAGTGCTGCCGGTACTGGTAGGCCTCCACGATCTCGGGCCCCGACCGCAGCGAGGTTTCGATTCGCAGTTCACCTGCGTCGGGGAGCGTCACCGCGACCTTGCCGTCATCGAAGGTCGCAGCGGCGACCGGGCCGGCCGACACCACCACCGAGACGACGGTGGGCGCATCGGCGGGCGCGAAACCCGGTGGTGCATCGAAACGGGTGCCGTCGACCTCGACGGTGAAGGTGCGGTTCGGTCCCGCCGGGCCGGCCGCGACCGAGACCTCGAACGCCACCTCGTCGCCTCGCACGATGGCGAGCTCCCGCGTCCGTACCACCGTGTCGAACAGGCCGGCGTCGGGGGTGCGGGTCGACTCGATGCGATACAGGCTGCGGCCCGACCGCACCTCCAGAACGTCCGGGTTGCGCGGGCCGAGGTCGGCGGCGTACAGCAGGTCGCCGGTGGCGGTCGGATCGTTCCGCAGCGTTCCCACCGGGTGCATCACGTAGGGCCCGTCGTTGGTGTCGTCGCCGTCGTCGACGAACACGATGGCCGGCCGATCGAGCGGCTGGGAAAGGTGATCGTCCCAGCCGTCGGTGGCCGCGGCATAGTCGCGGGCGTGCTCGACCTTGGGCACCAGCGTCCACACGGTGAGGCCCACCGCAACGATGGCGAGCATCACGCCGGCCGGTCGCGAATACCTCACCGCGTCGACCAACGGGTCGGCCCCGAGAACGGCGAGCGCGACGAAGCAGGGGAGCAGATAGTGAGGGCCGACGCCGACGGCCGGGTCTTGCGCGCTCAACACCGACCCCCACCAGAAGAGGTAGCCGACCGGAAACGCAACGGCCGTCACGGCCAGGACCCGCACGCCGCCTTCGCCTCGCCGCCGCCACAGCGCCACGGCGGCCAACACCAGCCCCAGGCCCGCACCGAAGGCCCACGTCGACACTGCCGCGACGTTGCTGGCCTGGGCATCGAAGGCATCGTCCCAGCGGTACTCCCAGATTTCGGTTTCGGCGGCCACCGCCCGCAACCCGAAGCCGAACCGGTTGGCGCCGCCGTACACCGAAGTCGGGTAGGTGAACGGCGACCCGGTGATGTGGTTGTTCAACGCCGCGGTCGCCACCAGCGACGGCAATGTTCCGAGCGCCGCCCAGGCCAGCGAGCGAGCCAGCCGGTGAGGGCTGGTGCGCTGTTGCCACACCGCCCACCCGACGAACGGTCCGAGGAACAACAGCGCGTCGAACGGGCGCAACAGGAACGCGAAGCCGCCGACCACGCCCGCCATCGCCCACCGGCCCGCCGTTGGTTGTTCGACGGCCCGCAACACCAGCACAGCACCCCACACGACGGCGGCCACCATCGGTAGGTAGATCAGTACCGTGCCCGCGTGGAAGATCATGATCGGCGTCGCAGCGAACACGATCGCGGCCACGACCGCTTTTGTCTGGTTGCCGAGAAGCCTTCGGGCCAGGAAGAACACCGCAATCGTCGCCACGCTCACCGCCATCGCGGGGGCGAGGAACGGCGTGCCGGTAACGGTGTCGAACGCGGTCAGGAACGCCGGCCACACCGGCTGGAAGGCAAAGATCACCGCATCGTCGTGCGGGCCCGACAGCCAGGGCCGGAAGAACGTCGACGTTTCGTCGACCGGCAATCGCACCGCACCGTCGTTCAGGAGTTCGGCCTGGAACAGGTACACCGCTTCGTCGTTGTCGCCCGACAGGTTGGGCCACAGCAGTCGGTGGGCAAACGCGGCCAGGGCGAACGTGACGACACCGAGTGCGGCGGCGACGCGACCGGGCGGCACCCGGTCGATGCCGGTGGCCGAACGGGCGTTCACCACAACGAGAGCCGGAGGCGATCCATACCATTCCAGTCAAGTCCAGTCGGGTCCGATGCCGAAAACCGGCCACCGAAGGTGAAGGCCTCGCCACGGAGCACATGGGGGTCTTCCTCCCCTGTAC
>JABDJW010000365.1 GCA_013002375.1 Acidimicrobiales bacterium
GGGGCGGGCCCGGTTCGTTTTGATGGGCTTCGTCTTCGTGTGGTGTCGTGCCGCTATTCGACGGTGAAGCGGACCGACGGCTTCGGTGCGGTGAGGTGCCCCTCGCCGTCGATGCCGAAGGCATAGAGCCGATAGCGGCCCGGCGGCAAAGTCAGCGGGACGTCCCACGCGGTGGTCGTGGCTCCAGGGCTGGTCACGTTGGCATCGTGCGACGTCCACAGACCCCAGTTGCCGTTGGGCTTGAGCCACCCTTGTTCGGTGAAGCTGTAGAGATTCCACTTCACCTCGGTCACGCCGACGTCGTCGGTCGCCGTTCCGGTCACCACCAACGGCGAGCTCACGATCTGGTTGAAGGTCGGCGAGTCGATCGTGATCGCCGGCGGGCCGGCGTCGGTGGGAACGACGGTGAACCGCCGAAGCTCGGTGGGGCTCAGGTTGTGCACGCCGTCGCGGGCGTTGGCAAACAGGCGGTAACTTCCCGGTTCGAGGTACAGGTCGGCATGCCAAGTGGTGCTGGTGGCATCGGGCGCACTGAGGGTGGCCTGGCGGTGGGTGAAGTTGCCCCAGCTTCCGTCGGGGTGCAGCCACTGCCCCTCGTTGACCGAGAACAGCTGGTAGCGAACCTGGCGCACGTTGCTGTCGTCGGTGGCGGTGCCCGAGATCGTGAACGGTGATGTGACGGTGAGGTTGTCGGTGGCCGGCGTGGTGACGACGGCGCTCGGGGCCGCCGCGTCGGTCGACGTGAGGAAGAACCGCTGGTTGGGGCGCGGATCGGTGATGTTGCCGGCCGCATCGACCGCAAAGGCGTACACCTTGTACTCGCCGGGCACGACATCGAGGTCGATCGTCCAGACGGTCGTCGTGGCCCCGGGGTCGGCCAGGTCGGCCTGGTGGTACTGCCAGGCACCGTATGTACCGTCCCGCCGCAGCCACTGGCCGGTCCCATAGCTGAACAGGGTCCAGCGCACCTCGTGGATTGCGGTGTCGTCGCTCGCCGTGCCGGTGACCGTGAACGGGATGTCAGCGGATTCGAGGTGGGTCGGGCTGGTGATCGTGGTGGTCGGGTCGACCGCGTCGGGCGCGGGGGGAAGCGCCAACAAGCCGTGGCGGCCGATGCTGAAGTTGCCGATCGTCCACCCGTCGTGGCCGACGAGCAGACCGCTGTCGGTAACGGTGAGATCGAGGGTGCCCTGGAACCCGTTGGTCTTCGATTCCCAGTCGAGGGCCTTGCCGTCGAGAGGGTTGATCGCCGCGATCTGGTCGCGTAGGACGATGTCGTCGCCCAGCTCGGCGGCGTCGGCCGCATTGTCGATGTTGTAGCGGGTGTCGGCATCGCCGGGCCAGGGATCCGGGGCCGTCGCCGAGGGCACGGCTCGGAAGTGCCCGCCGGTGTAGACCGCGGTGTCGGTGACCGCGACCGAATACACGCTGTCGAAGTGGCGGCTGACCCAATCGGGCTGGACGTCGCCTTCCTCGCCGACCGGCACATCGATCGGGAAGCGGATCGCGGTGTCGCACACCGGTGGGCCGTCGTGGCCGGCCTGGACGATCACGAAGTAGGTGCCATCGGGGGAGATGTCGCCGTCACTGGCTTGGTAGTCGTTCCCCGCACACCGATGCAGGTTGTCCTGCACCAACCGGGTGCGCCAGGGGTGCAACGTGGCGACGGGGCCGGAGACATCGACCATGCCGACGCCCCAACGCTCCTGACCATCGAAGTGCGACGACGCGGCCTGGATCACCAGCCGGCTGTTGTCGTTGGTCAGCTGCAACCAGCGCACCGATCCGGACCCGGCCCGGCCGATCGGGCCGGTCAGCGGAATGTCGAAGTCGAGGTCGAGCGCACCGGTGGTCTCGTCGACTGCGGCCAGCCGGCTCCGCGCCACGCCGCCCACGAACTGGAACTGGCCGCCGAAGTAGACCTTGTCGTTGCCGACCTCGATGGCCCGCACGCTGGCGCTGGGGTTGGGGTTGAACGCACCGATGAGCTGGCCGGTGAAGTCGATTCGGGCCAGCCGATTGTGGAGGGTGCCGTTCACGTGGTTGAACGTGCCGCCGACGTAGATCGACTGGCCGTCGGCCGCGATGGCCAGTGATTCGACCTCACCATCGAGCTCGGGCAGGAAGCTGGTGTCGAGGTTGCCGGTGATGGCGTTGTAGGAGGCCAGGTAGGCCTGATGGATCTGCACGTCTTCGTTGGTGGTGACGGTGGTGAACGTGCCGCCCACGAAGATCCGATTGCCGATCTGGGCCGTTGCCTGCACGGCACCGTCGTCGAACGAGAGCGTGTCCACTTGCGGTTGTTCGTCGACGAGACCGCCGTGGGCGGGCCCGCCGAGCGCCGGAAGGCTCGTCGTCAACGCCGACGCGATCAGCGCGACGACCAGCAGCTGCGCCGATCGTCGGCCCATCGAACTCCGTTGCGCGTGTCGGGAGCGGGAACGCATGTCATCTCCAGGAAAGCCGCCGGTTGGCAGTTTGGCATCGACTCCCGCCTCGTTGCCTGCATCTTTGCCGAAATTCTGCCAGCTGGCAGCCGATCGCACCGAAGAGCGGCGGTGGTTTGCCGGTATCCTGGACTCGATGGAAAAGCCACCGACCGACGTTGCCAAGCTGCTCGAACAGTGGATGGAGTGGGAGCGGGGCGATGAAACCCCGGGTCGGGTGCTGGCCAACCTCAAGACCGGCGGCCTTCCCGATCTGCTTCGTTCGCTGGTCGGCCCCGAACCGGAGGCCGATTCCTGAGCAGCCGGGGCGGACCACAGCACATTCCGCGCCCTCCGGGCGTGCGCCCGGGCGACACCGCTCCGTGGCTCACCACAGCGCCCGCCTCAGCCCACCGGTTCGACCTCGAACGGACCGCCCACCGGCTCGCCGAGCGTGGTCCGGGGCGAATGCTCGGCGAACCGAACGCGCAGACTCGGCAGTCCGCCGTGCTCGTGCCGTTGTACGAGCACGACGATGATGTCTTCGTGATTCTCACCCGCCGTCCGCTGCACATGCGCAGCCACGCCGGTGAGGTCAGCTTTCCCGGTGGTGGCGTGGAGCCGGGCGACCCCGACCTCTGGGCCACCGCCGTACGCGAGGCATGCGAGGAGATCGGCCTCGATCCCGCTCGTCCGGAACCGCTGGGCGAACTCGACCGGCTGTTCACCCGGGGCTCGCAATCGTTGGTGGCCCCCCAGGTCGCCCACATCGGCGGTCGGCCGGCTCAGCTCGTGCCCCAGCAGTCCGAGGTCGACGCCATTTTGCACGTCCCGATTTCCGAGCTTCTCGCGCCGGACGTGTTCCGCGAAGAGGTCTGGTCGTGGGAGGGACGAGGGCAGTTCCCCATGAACTTCTTCGAGTTGGTCGGCGACACGGTCTGGGGCGCGACCGCGGCAATGCTGCGGCAGCTGTTGTCGATCGGTTTGGGCCTCGACGACGACTTTGCTCGCCGGCTGCCGTAGCCCCTGGTCCGAGCGGCCGTCGCCATCGCCACCGGTGCGTGACCACCGGATAGCGTGCGGGGCGTGAAACCGCTGCCGCGGTGGGGCCTCGTGCTGCTCGCCATCGTGCTGATCGACATCGCCTGCACGTTCATGACCTGGAGTATCAGCGGGGCGCGGGGCCGGTCGAGCTACGAGCTGATCCGCTCGGCCGAGCGCCTGCTGCTGCTCGAGGACGGCGCCCCGAAAATCATCGGCATCGCCTGGCTGACCCTTCCCTTCGTCGCGGCCGTCGTGGTGGCCGCGATGTTCGTCGGTTGGCACCGCACGGCCCGGCTCGTGGCCGCCGGGTTCGGATTGTTCATCACCCTCGGGGCCACCGCGATCGTGTTCGCGCCGGGCCCGCTTCGCGATGGTTGGGGCGCTCGCTTCGGCCTGTTCTTCGGCGTGGCGACGATCGTGCTTGCCGCGCTCGGCGACCGGCTGACCTGGCAACGTCCCAAAATCGGCTGATGCCGCTGACCGATCGCGGTCGGTCCCGCTCAAGTTGCGAGCACCCGATGTCGATGACGCCGGTTGTGATGAATAGCGAGAATCCTGGACCATACGCGCCTGCGTCGCCTGAACCGGCATCGTTCGAGCCTTATGCGAATGAGGCGGTAGCGACGCCCGAGCATCACGGATGGTGGCTGCGGGGCGGAGCCTTGGCGATCGTCGTGGCGTTGGCTGCGACCTCGATGGTGCTCCTACGAGGCAACGCCGATCCGGGTGGTGCACCGACGCCGGAAGCGGCGGTCGAAGCCCTGCTGAACGCGGTGGCCGAGGAGGACTTCATCGGCGCGGCCGAAGCGATGGCACCGGAGGAACGCGAGGCGCTGATCAATCCGCTCTTCGAAATCGTGGGCGAACTGCAGCGGCTGGGCATCCTCTCCGACCGCCTCGATCTGGGACAGGTCGATGGCTTCGATGTGGAGTTCGACGGCCTGAGCTACCAGAACCGCACTCTGGGCACCGGCGTCAGCCTGATCTCGGTATTGGGCGAGTACGAAGTCTCGGCCTCCGGTGACCTGCCGATCGGCGACGTTTTCAGCGACTTCATGGATGGTTCGGACGGGGTGGAGCTCGAGGCGATGACCGAGTCCGGTGAGGTCGATTTCGAGGTCGTGGTCGTCGAGCGCGACGGCCAATGGTTCGTCAGCCTGTTCTACACCCTGGCCGAACTGGCTCGGGCCGAGACCGATCTACCGGCACCCGATTTCGGGAATGGGATCAGGCCGGTCGGAGCCGAGAGTCCAGAAGGCGCGATCCGAGCGATGCTCGAAGCGGCGATCGATCTGGATGCCGAGGCCGCAATCGCGCAGCTCCCCCCGACCGAGATGGCGGTGTTGTACGACTACGCACCGCTGTTCCTCGATGACATCGACGAAGCCGCGAACGGATATCGGCAAGAGGAAGATTTCAGGGCGACGCTCGGGCACTTCGGCGCGTCGGCTGATGTCGACGGAAAGCGAGCGACTGTTCGGGTCGAGGACGTTGCGATCGAGCTCACCGGGAACCCCGGCCGAGTCATCATCGACACCCGCGCCGACTGCGTCATCGAGGTCGTCGGTGAGCCGACCTGTGAGGTTTCGGCTGCGGACTACGAAGACGGCCTCGATCAGCTGCAACTCGATGGTGAACTGCCCGGTATTCGGACCGTCCAGGTCGACGGTCGGTGGTACGTCAGCCCGCTCGACACCGGTTTAACTGCCGTTCTCGGCGCGCTGGGTGAGATCGAGCGAAGCGACGTCGAGGCCTTCTTGGCCGATGGGCTGAGCGCGATCATCGGTCTGCTGTTCGCGGCCGCGCTGGCCGGTTCGCCGGGCGAGTTGGTCGAGGAGTTCACCGAAGAAGGCTTCGGCAGCTCCGGCAACGTGATCGGCGAAACGAATTGGGACGCACTCGATCCGGATCCTGGCGACGACGAGCCGATGTTCACCGAGATTCCGGTGTTCACCTACGAGGCGCTCGAGCCCGTGCCGGCCGGTGCCCTGCTGTCCGACGCGGTGGCGCTGGGCATGATCGAAGCGATCGAGACGCCGATCGGCGAGGCCGATCCGGCCTTGTTCTGGACCGACAAGCTCTACGGCGACGAGATCCTGCGCGAATCCATCGACCGCGGCCCGGTGCGGTGGGAGCACATCGGTTTCGAAGGCGAGTCCTTCAAGCCTGACGCCGGTGCGCCCGACGACCTCTTCGAGCTCGAACTGGAGCCCGGCTTCGCGACGACGACGACCGCCTTCGCGCTCGGCCCGATCGGCGGCTGATCGGCGACTGGCAAACCGGCCGAGCGCCGGGGTTTTCACCCGATAAGCTCCTCTCTTTCCAACCACTCTTTTCCCAACCACGGGGCTGAGGGAGCGCACGTGACCGATATCGACGTTGGACGGGGCAAGGGCGGCCGCCGCGCGTTGGGGTATGGCGACATCACGATCGTGCCCAGCCGCCGCACCCGTGATCCGCAAGATGTCGACACCACCTGGGAGATCGACGCGTACTCGTTCCCGGCGCCGGTCCTGGCGTCGCCGATGGATTGTGTCACCTCGCCGGCGACGGCCACCGAGATGGCCCGGCTGGGTGGCTTGGGGGTCTTGAACCTCGAGGGTCTGTGGACCCGTCATGCCGATCCCGCTGCGGTATTCGACCAGATCGCGTCGAGTGGCGCCGAGCAAGCGTCGGACCTGCTCCGGAAGCTCTATGCCGAACCGATCGACATGGATCTGCTCACGCAACGGTTGCGCGACATCAAGGCCGGCGGTGGTCTGGCAGCCGCATCGGTGACCCCCGGTGCCGCCGCCGAGCTGGTCCCCAGCGTCGTCGCGGCCGAACTCGACATGTTGGTCATCCAGCGCACGGTGATTTCGGCCGAACACGTGTCGAAGCAGGTCGAGCCGCTCAACCTCAAGACGTTCGTGCGCCACCTCGAAACGCCGGTGATCGTCGGCGGGTGCGGCAGCTATCAGGCCGCGCTGCACCTGATGCGCACCGGAGCCGCCGGTGTGCTGGTCGGCCTCGGTGGTGCGACCTCGAGTACCGCAGCCGTGCTCGGCTTGGGCAGCGGTGCTGCCACGGCGGTCGCCGACGCGCGCGCCGCCCGAATGCGCCACCTCGACGAGACCGGTGTCTACTGCCACGTGATCGCCGACGGCGGCATCGCCAACAGCGGTGACCTGGCCAAGGCCATCGTGTGTGGTGCCGACGCCGTCATGCTCGGTTCGCTGCTCACCGGCGCGACCGAAGCACCAGGTCAGGGCTACGCCTGGAGCACCAAGGCGTCGCACCCCACGCTGCCGCGCGGTGAGCGTCACGCCGTCGACGTCGTCGGCTCGCTGGAGGAAATCCTGCACGGCCCGGCCACGACGGCCGACGGTCGCACCAATCTGGTCGGCGCCCTGCGCACCGCCATGGCGTCGTGCGGGTACACCAGTCTCAAAGATTTCCAGAAGGCCGAGGTGGCGGTTCATTCATGAGCACAGCACCGATGAGCACCCCGACCGTTCTCGTCGTCGACTTCGGCGCCCAGTACGCCCAGCTGATCGCCCGCCGGGTGCGTGAAGCACACGTCTACAGCGAGATCGTGCCCCACGACCTGACCGCAGAGGAGATTCGCGACCGCAAGCCGGCGGCCATCATCTTCAGCGGCGGTCCAGCGTCGGTCAACGTCGAGGGCGCGCCGATCATCGATCCCGGCGTCTACGACCTCGGGGTTCCGATCATGGGCATCTGCTACGGCGCCCAGCTCATCGCCAAACAACACGGCGGCGAGGTCAGCCGGTTCGAGGCGGGGGAGTATGGCCGAACCGATCTCACCGTCAACCGGTCCGACGTGTTCCTCGATGGGCAATCGGCACAGCAGTCGGTGTGGATGAGTCACTTCGACGCGATCAGCAAGCCGCCGACGGGGTGCGAAGTACTGGCCTCGACCGCCAACACGCCGGTCGCGGCGTTCGCCGGGCCGGGTCTCTGCGGGGTGCAGTACCACCCGGAGGTTTCGCACACCCCCGAAGGTCAGGCAGTGCTCGAGAACTTCCTCTACCGCATGGCCGACATCGAGCCCACCTGGACGATGGGCAATGTCATCGATCAACAGATCGAGATCATCCAGGAGCAGGTCGGCTCCGGTCGGGCCATCTGTGGCCTCAGTGGCGGGGTCGATTCCGCGGTGGCGGCTGCGTTGGTCCACCGGGCCATCGGCGCCCAGCTCACCTGTGTGTTCGTCGATACCGGCCTCATGCGCAAGGACGAGGGCGAACAGGTCGTCGAGGTCTTCCGCCGCAACCAGCACATCGAGCTCATTCACGTCCGGGCCGCCGATGAGTTCTTCACCGCACTCGAAGGGGTCACCGAACCCGAGGCCAAGCGCAAGGCGATCGGCGAGAAGTTCATTCGCATCTTCGAGAAGGCCCAAGGTGGTATCGAAGATGCTCGGTTCCTGGTGCAGGGCACGCTGTACCCCGACGTCATCGAATCGGGCTCGAAGCACGCGGCCAAGATCAAGAGCCACCACAACGTGGGCGGCCTGCCCGAAGACATGGAGTTCGAGCTGGTCGAGCCCCTGCGAGCGTTGTTCAAGGACGAAGTCCGAACGCTCGGTAGCGAGTTGGGCCTGCCCGACGAGATCGTCTGGCGTCAGCCCTTCCCGGGCCCCGGCCTGGGAGTGCGGATCATCGGCGAGGTCACGCCCGAGAAGGTCGCGATTCTGCAAGAAGCCGATGCCATCGTGCGCGAGGAGATCGGCAAGGCCGGCCTGGAACGCGAGGTCTGGCAGGCCTTTGCGGTGCTGCCCGACATCCGGTCGGTCGGTGTGATGGGCGACGAACGCACCTACGGCTATCCGGCGATCATCCGAGCGGTCACCAGCGAAGACGCCATGACCGCCGACTGGGCTCGGCTGCCCTACGACCTGCTCGAAACCATGTCGAGCCGGATCATCAACGAGGTCGACGGCATCAACCGGGTGGCGTACGACATCACGTCGAAGCCGCCCGGCACCATTGAATGGGAATAGGCGAGTGGGCGTAGAGCCGGCTTCCCATCTCGATGCCCTCACCCGCGCATCGGCCGCCTTTGGCGAAGTCGTCGATCGGGTCGGCGACGATCAGTGGGAGGTCGCGATCCCCGGCTTTCACGAATGGACCGTGCTCACCGCGGTGGCCCACGTCGTGATCGGCGCCGCGCACGCGACCGCGATGCTGAAGGGCGAGGATGCCACCCCGCTCCTCAC
>JABDJW010000368.1 GCA_013002375.1 Acidimicrobiales bacterium
GGACGATTTGTTCCGCTAGCCGCTCGGGCTGGGCTCGTCCGCTAGGTCTTGGGGGGCCAGGTGTCGGGCGGAGGCACCCGGTCGTCGGCCAGCCGCGCGCCGGCCGGCACCTGTTCGCCTCGGCCGATCACGGTCAGTTCGAGCACCGAAGCGCCCTCGCCGATCACCACGTCGGCATCGATGATGGAGTCGGCCACGATGGCGTCGGCCCCCACCCTGGTGCCGGCACCGATCATCGATCGTTCGACGCGAGCTCCGGCTTCGATGACCGCCCCGGCCCCGATGATGGCCCGGTCGACCGTGGCGTCGGGCGACACGGTCGAACCCGGGTCGACGGCCGGCCACGGGGATCCCCGCCGCCCGTCGATGAGATCGAGCTGGATGTCGAGGTACGTCGCCGGCGTACCGGCATCGACCCAGTACGCATCCGACCCCAAGGCGAACAACGTGCCCTGGGCGGCGAGGGCCGGAAACGTCTCGCGTTCGATGGATACCTTGCGGCCATCGGCGATGCGATCGAGCACCGACGGTTCGAGCACATAGGCACCGGCGTTGATCCAGTTGGTGGGCGCTTCACCGGGCGGCGGCTTCTCGATGAACCCCAGGACCCGGCCATCGTCATCGGTCGGCACGACGCCATAACGGGAGGGATCGTCGACCGGGGTCAGCGAGATCGTGGCTTCGGCACCGGACTTCTCGTGAAAGGCGACCAGGGCCGTGACATCCATGTCGGTCACCACGTCGCCATTCACCGCCAGGAAGCGGTCGGTGACGCCCGCGGCGAGGGCGGCGAACCGCACCGCTCCGGCCGTGTCGAGCGGTTCGGGTTCGACTGCGTAGGTGAGCTTGACCCCGGCACACGTGCCGTCGGGGTACGCGTCGATGAAGGCGTCGGGACGGTAGCCGAGCGACAGGATCGCTTCGGTGACGCCATGGCGGGCCAAGCCGGCGATGACGTGTTCGATCATCGGTACGCCGCACGCCGGCAGCATCTGCTTGGGTCGGTGGAGGGTGAGGGGTCGCAGCCGGGTACCGAACCCGCCAACCAGTACGACTGCCTGCACTACCCCGCCCCGGCCGTGGTCGGCGACTCGGGAGCTTCCGAGGACGCCGGCGCACTGGGGGCTTCGGTCGCAGACGGTATACCGGTCGTGCTCGGCGCTTCGGTGGCGCCCGGGATGGAACCGGGTACGAGGTCGGTCGTGGTGGAGAAATCCGGTTCGTCGGCTGGAGCATTCCCGACCGACGGGGGCAGCGGTATGTCAGCTCCGATCGGCGCGAGCGCGATGGTGAAGATCTCGCCATTGGCCTGGAAGCGGGTCTGCTCGAGGTTCTCGGTGATGACCTCGTCGGGCGAGTCCGAATCGACCGAATTCCACCGCACGACCTGGAGCACGGCGTCCTGGCCGTCGCATTGCACTCCGGTGCCCGGCAGCACGGTTCCGTCGGGCATGGTGAACAGGTCGTCCTCGATCTCGCCGCCGACGTTGTCGATGAACTGCTCGAGCACCGCACCGCTACCGGTCGCGTTCGACGACGTCGGGTGGATGTGGATCAGCCCGTCATCATGACTGTGGATGCCGAACCCGCCGGGTGACGACGGAAACCAGTCGTAGAACGACTCGGTGCGGCAGTCGTAGACGCCATAGGCGCTGTGCCAGTGATCTTGCAGCGTCGGCTCGGCCGCACTGACGTCACGGGTCGTCCGAGCGAAGACCACGAGCCCGATGCCGAACACCACGACCGCAGCCATCGCCAGCGGAAATCCGATGTCGCGTCGTTCCTTGGCACCTGCGCCGGCGGTCTGACCGGCGCGTGCCGCGCGAGCGACCTTTTTTGCAGAAGAAGCTTTGCCCATAACACCACCACGCTACCGCCCAAGCGCCCTGATCTGACGGCACTACAACTCCTTCAGGAGTTGGCTGTATCGATCGCCGATTTCGGTGGTCGACGACCACGATTCGATCCAGGCCCGACCCCGCTCCCCCATGACCTGACCGGCGGCCGGGTCGTCGAGCAAGGTCGTGATCGCGTCGGTGAACCCGGCCGGGTCGTCGGGGTCGACCGACAGCCCGACGCGCTGCGCTCGGATCACCCGATCGAGTTCCGAGCCCGGATCGACGCTGACGACGACCGGCCGAGCCGCGGCCAGAATGGCGTAGAACTTGGACGGGACGCTGCACCGGCTGAGGCCCGAACGCAGTGGCACGACGTGCACGTCGGCCGCGGCGTAGACCTCGGACATCCGTTCACTCGGCTGGTAGTCGACGAACTGCACATTGGGCAGATCGGCGGCCTCGGCTTCGAGTTGCGGCCGGGCCGCACCGTCACCGCTGATCACGAAGGCGACGTCGGATCGGTTCGCCAGGGCGCGAGCAGCACCGACGAGCAAACCGAGCGGCTGGGAGAACCCGACGTTGCCCGTGTACATCACCACCTTCTTGCCCTCGAGGCCGAAGTCGCGGCGATAGTCATTGTCCTTCGGGCCCGGGCGGATGGCCTCGGCATCGACGAAGTTCGGGATGACGCGAACCCGTTCGGCCCAGTCGGGACCCAACTTGGAGAGCAGGTTCGTCCGCATGTCGTCGGTCAAGGTGGTAACGACATCGGCGCGCCGATAGGTGAAACGCTCGAGCACCTCGAAGAACCGGATGAGGTGCCGGTTGGTGAGCAACCCGAGTTCGATCGTGACATCGGGAAAGACGTCCTGGACGTTGAACACGTAGGGCACCCGGTGCCGGCGGGCGGCGAGCCACCCGGTGAGCCCCAGGGTGATCGGGGGCGCCATGGCGATGACGACATCGGGCCGCCACCGGTCGAGGATCGCGGCGGCGGACGAGAGGGCGGTGAACGCACCGAATCCCAGCGCACGCTGTACGAGGGATCGTTTGTCGCGAGCGGGAAACGGTTGGATGCGGGTGATCCGACCCCACGCTACGTCCTCGTGCTGGACCCAGCGGCCGCGCCACTCGGGCTCGACCGCGTTGGTGCGATAGAACGGCAGCGCGGTCACGACGTGGACCTCGTGTCCCGCGGCGGCCAGCCCGGTCACAATGCCGGTCATCATCGTGCCGGTGGCGGCAATGTCGGGCGCAAAGTGGGGGCACACCACCTGGATTCGCACGGATTCAGCCTGCCACACCGCCGGCGGCAACCCGGTACACGGCCTCGAGTCGTTCGCCCGACGCAGCCCACGCGTAGCGGGCCGCTCGGGCCCGGCCGGCGGCCGCGACCTCGGCGCGCGGCGGGTTGTCGGCCAACCGCTCGGCCATCGTGGCGCGCCACGCCTCCACATCGGTCGGCGGCACGAGGATGCCCGCGCTCCCGACAACCTCGGGCACCGCGGTCGCATCGGCTGCGATGACGGGGCAACCCAGCGCCATCGCCTCGAGGATCGGTATGCCGAAGCCTTCGAACTCCGAGGGGAAGACGAGCGCTTCGGCGCGCCCGATCAACAGATCGAGCACCTCGCGCCGCACTCGGCCGAGCCGCAGCACCGAATCGCCGAGTTCGAGGGTCCTCACCAGATCGTCGACCTGGCCGTGCGCGGCTCCCGCTCCCCCGGTGAAGACCAGCAATGGCTGGCGATCGGAGTCGCGAAGCGCGGCGAAGGCCCGCAGCACGGTCGAGTGGTTCTTGTGGGGGTGGGTGACGGCCGGGTACACGAAGAACGGTCGACCGGATTCGAGCAACGACCGGGCCAACGGCGAGACGGACGGGTCGTTCACCGACGGCAAACGAGGCGTCTCGTAGCCGGCCGAGACCGTGACCACTCGCTCCGATGGCAGCTCGAAGTGAGTGATCAGACTGTCAC
>JABDJW010000402.1 GCA_013002375.1 Acidimicrobiales bacterium
GACCTACGCCGACCCCGAGGTGATCCACTTCGGGATCGTGCCGCGCACCAACCGCGGCATCTTCGCCATCAACGAGCTGCCCGATCTGGCCGAACGCATTCAGGTGGGGCTGCTGAACGTGCTGGAAGAACGCGACGTGCAGATTCGCGGCCACAAGGTGCGCCTGCCGCTCGACATGCTGGTCGTCGCCACCGCGAACCCGGAGGACTACACCAATCGCGGGCGCATCATCACACCGCTGAAGGACCGCTACGGCGCCCAGATTCGCACGCACTATCCGTTGACCCTGGACGACGAGATCCGCGTGATGGAGAGTGAGCGAGGCCGTTTCGAGCTCGGCGGCCGCGAGCTCAAGGTGCCCGAGTTCATCACCGAGATCGTTGCCGAGGTAACGCGGCTCGCACGCGAGTCGCCGGACATCAGCCAACGCTCCGGCGTGTCGGTGCGCATGTCGGTCACGAACTACGAAGCGATGGTGGCCAGTGCGTTGCGGCGCAGCCTCCGGACCGGCGAACATGTCGTCACCCCGCGTGTGGTCGATCTCGAAGCGCTGGCCGCGTCGACCGCCGGCAAGGTCGAGCTCGAGACGTTTGATGAAGGCAGCGAGGGCAAGGTGTTCGAGCACCTCGTCCAGTCCGCGATCCTCACGACGTTTCGCGACACCGTTGATGCCGCGAGCCATCGCGATGTGGTCGAAGCGTTCGAGGCCGGCGCGACGGTGGCGACCGGCGAGGACATCAGCATCGAAACCTACGCGGCCTTGCTCGACGAGATCCCTGCGTTGGCCGGTCCGGTGGCCGAGGTGCTCGACGGCGAAGACGACGCCGATCATCCGTCGATGGTGGCCAGCGCGGTCGAGTTCGTGCTCGAAGGCCTCCACCTGGCCAAGCGGCTCAACAAGCACGGCAGCGGCACCAAAGCCGAATACCGCGCGAGGAGCTGAATTTCCCGCTCGTTCCTCGCTCCCGCATTCGCCGTTCGTCGCTGGCGCTCCTCGGCGGCTCTGCGGCTGCGTCGGAGACGGCGAGCCGGGCTCCGCTCCCGCTCCGCCCTCCGTTTCCCGAGAGGTTCACGGCGCGGGATTGCGCGTACGGGCTGACATTGGCAGGGCCTTGTTCACGAGTGTGGAGGCGCCAGCGCCGGCTTCGGGGGCTCAAGCCGAGGGCCTACTCGACGACGGTGGTGGCGGGGGCGGCCGCGAGGCCGTGAGATCCGCAGGACCAGCACGGCGAATCACTATGGCCTCGCCACGTGACATCACAACGCGGACAGGACAGCGAAACCCAGACCACTCGTTCTTTGCCGAGCGTCGGGCTCGGCGGCGACTGCTGCATCACGGTGGACAACCTAGAGAACCCGCGCGCGTGAGTGGTGGAACCTCTCGAATCGTTTCAAACCGCCTAGGGTGGGCGCCGGCCGATGCGAGTATCGGCCCTCAAGGCGGCAACGCACAAAGGAAAAGAAATGTCCCTTCCCTGTCCTGCAACTGACGGCTCCAGCGAGCGGGTCACCGAGTTCGACGGTCCGCCGCCGATGTGTATCGACCCCAGCAAGGTGTACACCGCGGTGTTGGACACGAGCCTTGGTGAACTGACCATCGCGCTCGATGCGTTGGCTGCGCCGAACACGGTGAACAACTTCGTGTACCTGGCCCGGTACCACTACTACGACGGCATCATCTTCCATCGCATCATCCGCAACTTCATGTGCCAGGGGGGCGATCCGACCGGCACTGGTCGCGGCGGGCCGGGCTACCGATTCGCCGACGAGCTGCCCAAACCAGGGCGCTACGAGATCGGCTCGATTGCCATGGCGAATGCCGGCCCGAACACCAATGGCAGCCAGTTCTTCATCGTCTCCGGCCCCGACGGTTGCGGCCTGCCGCCGCAGTACTCGCTGTTCGGAAAGGTCATCAAGGGCCTCGAGGTTGTCGAGGCCTTGCAGTCGGTCGCGACCAATCGGCAGGATCGGCCCGACACCGACGTCGTGATCAACTCGGTCACCATCACCGAAACCGAGTAGCCGGTGGCGGGCGCGATCGAACGGGTTGGTGTCGTCGGCGGAGGCACGATGGGCTCGGGAATCGTCGAGCTCATGGCGCTGGCCGGGTGTTCGGTCACCTTGGCCGAAATCGACTCCGGCGCGATCGAAGCGGCCCGGGGTCGGCTCGAGAAGAGCCTGGGTCGGGCCCTCGAACGGGGCAAGATCGACGAGGCCGCGCATGCCGCGGCCTCGGGCAACATCGGGTACGAGACCGAGCTGATCGCACTCGCCGATTGCGATCTGGTCGTCGAAGCCGTCGTCGAGGTCGAAGCGGTGAAACATCAGATCTTCTCGACCCTCGACGGTCTGATGTCGTCGCCCGATGCCGTTCTGGCGTCCAACACGTCGTCGATCCCGATCGCCACCATCGCGGCGTCGACCACACGTCCCGATCGAGTGCTGGGTATGCACTTCTTCAACCCCGCGCCCGTGCAGAAACTGGTCGAGCTCATCCCGTCGCTGCTCACCAGCGACGCCACGATCGATCGGGTCGACGCGTTCGCGACCGATGTGCTGGGCAAGACGACCATCCGGGCCAAGGACAACGGTGGTTTTGTCGTGAACAAACTCCTGGTTCCCTATCTCATGGCCGGCATCAGGATGTTCGAGGCCGGTGAGGCTGCGGCTGCCGACATCGACACCGGCATGAAGCTGGGGTGCGCTCACCCGATGGGCCCGCTCGAGTTGTGCGATCTCATCGGCCTCGACGTCATCGCCGATGTGGCGGAGTCGCTCCACGCCGAATACGCCGAGCCTCTCTATGCGCCGCCGCCACTCTTGAAGCGGATGGTCACCGCCGGCCTCCATGGCCGCAAGACCGGCCGGGGCTTCTACGAGTACTGAATCTCTCGCAGGCGGGATCCGGCCGCAGGGCGGCCTCGACCCGCGCTGCTGGCCCGCCAAGGCGGTGACCCGCTCCTCATCCTTCGTCGTTAGCTGGGATCCGGCCGCATGCAACTCGAAGAGTTGCCGCGCTCCTCGGCGGCTCTGCGGCTGCGTCGGAGACGGTGAGCCGCTCCTCATCCTTCGTCGCTGGCGATCTCGACCCGCGCTGCTGGCCCGCCGGGGGGCAGACCTCGTCGATTCGGCGTAGAGCGAGCGCGCCCTGGCGAGCACGAGCGCAACGAGGGTTACATTCGGGTGATGGAGCTGATCGCTGGTATCGATCCCGGCATGTCGCTCGGCGACGTCGGCGCCTACGCGAACCGGGTCGAACGGCTGGGCTATGACGCGTTGCACGTGCCCGAGATGCGCTCCGATCCTTTCGTCCTCGCCGCGCTCGCCCTGGAGGCCACCAGCACGCTCGAGGTGCGGACCGGTGTGGCGCTGGCCTTTGTCCGCAGCCCGATGGCCACCGCACTCGCGGCCTGGAGCCTGGCCAATTCGTTCGGGGAACGATTGGCGTTGGGGCTGGGGCCTCAGATCCGCCCGAACATCGAACAACGCTACGGCATGCCATTCGATCGTCCGGTGGCCCGTATGGCCGACTACATCGCAGCAGTGCGCGCTTGCTTCACCAGCTTTGCGAGCGGTGAACCACTGAAGCACGAGGGGCCCTTCTACGATCTCACCCGACTCCAGCCCGAGTTCCGACCGGAGGGGTCGTACGCGCCGTCGATCTGGCTCGGCGCGGTGGGTAATCGGATGGTCGCGCTGGCCGGCCGAGTCGCCGACGGCTTGATCACCCACCCGACGAACTCGCATCAACTCGACGTGGCGGAACGGATCGGACCGACTCTGCGGGAAGCCGCGGTTTCGGCCGGCCGTCCAACGCCATCCCTCGTGGTGTCGCCGCTCGTCGCCACCGGGCCGTCCGCCGCCGAAGTGGACGCCGCGCTCGATGCCGCCCGCCGCCGACTGGCGTTCCTCTACTCCACGCCGGCGTATCGTCCGACCCTCGATCGACTGGGCTATGGCGACGTCGGCCCGGCGCTGCGGACGCTGGTGCGCGCCCAGCGTTGGGACGAGCTCGCCGATGTCGTGCCCCACACCCTCGTCGATGCCGTCATCCCGACCGCGCCGTTTTCGACCTTGGCCGAGTCGCTGCACCAGCGTTACCTCGGGCTGGCTGATGGCGTCGTGGTGCGTCCGCCGGGCGATCCGTCGCGTGATGCCGCCTTCGGCGAGTTCGTCGAGGCGTTCCGGCAGCACTGACCGCGGCGCGGTGCTACTCCGGTCGGCGGATCCGGGAGCCCACAACGGCTGCGCCCGCGGCCGCGAGCCCACCGATCAGGAACACCTGAGCGTAGGCCCCCGGCGAGGTGCGATCGCCGAGAATGGCGACCAGGACGGTCATGCCGGTCGCAGTGCCGAATTGGATTCCCATCTGCATCAGGCCGGTGCCGACGCCGAGATCGCCGTCGTCCATGCTGCCGCCGACGGCGTTGGTCAGGTGCGGTGTCTGGAGACCCTGTCCGATGCCCTGCGCCAACAGCCCGAGGACGATCACCACGAGGAAGCCGGACCACGCGCCGAGCCCGATCAGACTCGAACCGGCGGCCAGACTCAGGATGCCGCCACCGATCAGGACTCGATTGCTCAGCCTCTGGCCCAGGTGGCCCGAGGTCGAGGCCGAGAGTCCGAACGAGATCGGCCGCGGCAACATCACCAGCGAGATCGCCGTGACGCCGAAGCCGAACAGTTCCTCCAAGGCCAGCGGGGTCACGACGAAGGCACCCATGTAGGCGCCGTTGGCGACCGCCCCGACGGCAACCGGGGTCACGAAACTCGACCGTCGAAGCAGTGCGGGTGGGACCAGAGGTTCGTCGGTGCGCCGCTCGACGGTCCAGAACAACAGGTAGAAGACCGGGACCAGCGCGAGGCTCAGTAGGACGGCGGCTGACTGCAGGCCCCACGGCCCGAGCCGGTTGATGGCGAACATCAACGCAAACGTTCCGGCCCCCAAGGTGATCGCGCCCGGGATGTCGAACCGCACCGGCTTTGCTTCGGTTTCGGGAATGGTGAACCAGGCCAGCGTCAGCGCGATGGCGGCGATGCCGGCCTGAATGATGAACAGCATCTGCCAACCGAAGAGGTCGATCAGGGGTCCGCCGATCGCTACGCCCAGGCTGGGCGACAGCGCGGCCGTGGCAGTCCAGTAGCCCAGGGCGGTTTCGCGTTCGCTGCCCTTGAACAGCGAAATGATCATCGCCATCGCGGCCGGTCCCGTGATCGACCCGGCGGCGGCTGCAGCAACCCGGAAGCCGATCAACCAACCGGCCGTCTGTGAAGTCGCAGTGAGCGCCAACATCACGACGCTCAGGCTGAACCCGCCCAAGTACGCCCGCCGATGACCGTAGAGATCACCGAGCTTGCCGCTGATCGGAGTTGCGACCGCGCCGGCCAAGACCGGCGCGGTGAGGATCCAGGCGGTGGTACCGACGGTCGCGTTGAGATCCTCACCGATTCGGGGCAAAGAAGCGCTGAGCACGGTGACCGGAAAGCTGTTGGCGGCCATGCCGAAGAGCACGGTGATCAGAATTCTCTGCCGCTGACGCGCGGTGATCGGGGCGGTTGCGGCGTCAGGCATCATGAAACCCTATGGTGCCGACCATGTTGCCCCTCGGTCTGCTCGTGAATCCGCGTTCGGGAAAGGATGTGCGCCGCGTCGTCGCCGCGGCGGCCACCTCGACGCTCGAGGACAAGATCAGCATCATCCGCCGGGTGATCCAGGGTGCGCAGACCGCGGGGGTGACCAACGTCGTCACCAACCGCGAGCCGCATCGGCTGGTCGAGCGGGCGGTGGGCAACCGGTCCGACATCGAGGTCGAGTACCTGGGGGCCGATTTGGCCGGGAACGAAACCGACAGCATCGTCGTTGCCGGCGGCCTGCGCGATGCCGGGTGTCCCGCGGTCGTGGTGCTCGGCGGTGACGGCACGAACCGGGCGGTCGCGCTCGGATGGCCCGATGTGCCGGTTGTACCGCTCTCGACCGGTACCAACAACGCGTTTCCCTACTACGTCGAGCCGACGGTGGCCGGCGCCGCCGCGGGGTTGATCGTCACCGAAAGTATCGATCGTGATTCGGTCGCGACCCGGGCCAAGGTCGTCCGCATCGAACATCGGACCGGTGGGGCCATCGAACGCGATGTTGCCCTGATCGATGCGGTGGCCGTCGACGACCCCTACGT
>JABDJW010000018.1 GCA_013002375.1 Acidimicrobiales bacterium
GGACGATACCCATGACCGACGCATCCACTCGCAGGAGACGCGCGATCGTCTCCTTCAGGTCATTTCGTTTGGTCTTCTGGCTGCGGGCCACGACGATGACAGCATCGGCGTGGCGTGAGATCGTGAGCGGATCGCTGACCAAACCGACCGGCGGCGAGTCGATGATGACGAAATCGTTGTACTCGCGGAGCACCGAGATCAGGTTGCCAAAGGCTGGCGACCCAACGAACGCGGCGGGATCGCCTGGCATCGGCCCTGCGGCCAACACGGTCAACCCCGGCACCCGGTCAAGTCTCAACAGGCCCTCATCCAAAGCAGCCGTCTTGGTCAATACGTCCGAAAGACCGACATTGGCGCCGTCGAGGCCGAGTCGGGCGGCAAGCGTCGGGCGACGAAGATCAGCGTCGATCACGATGACCCGATGTCCGCCCTGGGCCAGCGAGACGGCGAGGTTTGCGGCGGTCTCACTCTTGCCCTCGGACATGTTCGCACTCGTCACCTGGATCACGCGACGGCCGTCGGTCACCGCCGAGAACAACACGCTGGTCCGAAGCGATCGGTACGCCTCGGAACTGACCGAGTCCGGGTCGGCCACGGAGATGACGCCGGCCCTTGGACGCCGAAACGTCGGAATCGAACCGAGGAGGGCCAAGTTCGCGGGGAGTCGTTCGCTGCCATCGGTCTCGCTCACAACATCGTGCAGGCTGTGCCGGAGGAGGACGGCTCCGGCCGCAAGAAGCAGCCCCACCATGACACCGAGGACGGCATTGCTCACCGGCTGGGGACTACTCGGCTCCGTCGGCAGCTCGGCAGCACTCACGATTTGGCCCACGGCGCCTGACGTGAGGTCGGCGTTGAGCCGTGCGGTCGTCAGATATTGGGCGTACACCGATCGTTGTGTGGCGAGAGGCTCGCGTTGCTCGTCAAACCGTCGCTCGATCTCGCGCCGTTCGATGTCCGCTTCGGCTTCGGTCAGCGAGTCCAACGTGTCGCTGCCGATGCGTTGGTCCAGCCGGCGGAGCTGGCGTTCCATCTGCTCGTCGATGGCGCTGATCTGCTCGTCGAGATCGTCCACCTGGGCTTGGACGACACTCGACGTCTCGAACAGGTCGGAAACAGCCGCTTCTCGGCGGAGCGCGAGATACGTCTCCGCATAGGTATTGGCGGCGAGCACTGCACTGGCGGGCTCGGTGGTGACGGCATTCAGCGTGATGAAGTCGCGGTCCCCCGACGCGGTCACGCTGAGCTCGGGCTCATACCCGAGGGTCTCGGTCAGCGGATCGAGCACCGTACGGCTCTCGAGAAAACCGACCTCGTTCTCGAGCAGACGATCGTTGTCGAGACGAACGACGTTTGCCCCGGTGATGGTGTCGCTTCGTGATTCAAGCTCGATCATCACGTCGACCGAGGCGGTGTAGTAGCGCGTCTGTATCGCCGTCAGGCCAATCGCGAGGCCAGCGACTCCGGCGAAAACGAAGAGAAAGAGCAGCTTGTGGCGGCCAAGAATACGTACGTAGTCCTTGACTTGCAGCTCGATCGGGTTCGGGGTTTGCACGACGTCCTCCAGGGAAATTGGGGGGCGGTGCAAGGTCGTCAATGCACCGGCATTAGGCCAATCGGCCCATAGCCGGACGAGTTGAGCGTTGCGCCAACATCGAGGTGCGGTTGCCGGCGAGAACGAGCCGGCGGGACCTGACCTAAGGCGTCAGGTCCTTCTTTTTATGATGGCTTTTCGTGATGGCCGCCGAACTCCCTGCGCATCGCGGAGAGTGACTTGTCCGCGAAATCGCTGCGACCTCGGCTGGCGAACCGCTGATACAACGAGCCGGTGATGACGTGGGCGGGCACGCCGACATCGATGGCCGCTTGGGCCGTCCACCGACCCTCGCCGGAATCCGAGACCCGCCCCTCGAAGTGTTCGAGCTGCGGATCGACGAAGAGGGCGTGGGCGGTGAGGTCGATCAGCCACGACGAGATCACGCTGCCGCGGCGCCAGACCTCGGCCACCGCCGCCGTGTCGATGTCGTAGCGGTAGTACTTGGCATCGTCGCCGAGCGGCGTGGTTTCGGCATCCTGGGCTCGGGCTTCTGTGCCGGCGTCGGCGGCATCCATCACGGCCAGCCCCTCGGCGATCGCGGCCATCATGCCGTACTCGATGCCGTTGTGGACCATCTTGACGAAGTGCCCGGCGCCGGCCGGACCACAATGCAGCCAGCCCGCCTCGCCCGGCCCGGGGTCGCCGGCCCGATCGGGCGTTCGCTCCGCCGCCTCGATGCCGGGGGCCAGCGCATCGAATATCGGGGTCAGGAGGGCGACGGTCTCGGTCTCGCCGCCCACCATCAGGCAGAACCCCCGCTCGAGGCCGAACACGCCACCGCTCGTACCGACATCGACGTAGTGCAGGCCCAAGGGACCGAGCTCCTCGGCCCGATCCACGTCGTCGCGCCACTTGGAGTTGCCGCCGTCGATGATGATGTCGCCCGGCTCCATCCGGGCGGCCAGTTCGGACACCGTGTCGCCGGCCAAGGCGGCCGGGACCATGATCCACGCCACGCGCGGCGTTTCGAGCGCCGCGACGAACGCATCGAGATCCTGCGCACCGACCGAACCTTCTGCGGCCATGGCCTCGACCGCCTCGGGATTGATGTCGTAGGCCACCGTGGTGTGGCCGTGGGCGTGAAGGCGCCGGATGAGGTTGGCGCCCATGCGGCCCAGGCCGACCATGCCGATCTGCATGCGAGGTCCTCTCGTGGTGTCACGTCATCGGAATCGTGGTGTGCATCATGCCCCAAAGTTTTCGGCGACCGAGGTGATGCCAAAGATTTGAACTGTTAACATTTTCCGCCATGCACAGCCGCGCCGCCCGCCTGGCCGCTGTTCTCTTCGCGCTGGCCCTTCTGGCCGCCAGCTGCGGGAGCAACGACGGCACCTCGTCCGCCGAACCCGACGCCACGAACGATGCGGCCGAACCCGCACCGGCGGGCCCTGAAGCCGATGACACCACACCGGTCGACTCCGCATCGGCCACGACCGAACCGGCTGACGTCGCGGTGTCGTTCACCACTGACGTGCAGCCCATCCTCGAGGGCAGTTGCGTCTCGTGTCACGTACCCGGAGGCCCCGGTGCGGTCCACATGGAACTCGAAACCATCGCCGATGCGGCCAAGGACGCCGCGGGCATCGGTCTCGTGACCGGCACCGGCTACATGCCGCCGTGGCCGGCGTCGGATCTCTCCATCCCCTTCCACGACGATCGCTCCCTCACCGACGACCAGATTGCGACCCTGGCCGAGTGGGTGGCCGACGGTGCGCCACTCGACGCACCCGACGACACGCCGCTCGTTGCCGCAGCCGAAATCGCTCCTCCGCTCGATGCCGACATGGTGCTCACCGGACCCGAGCCCTACCAGGGATCGACCGACACCCTCGATGACTACCGCTGCCAGATCTACGACCCCGAGCTCACGGAACCGCAGTGGCTCAAGGGCGCCGAGTTCCGGCCCGACCAGACAACGGTCGTGCATCACTCAGTGCTGTTCCTGGCCCGCGCCGACGCTCGCCCCGCGGCCGATGCACTCAACTATCAAGACGGGCAGCCCGGTTGGCAGTGTTACGGCCTCGCTGGTCTCGATGCCTTCCAGATGGGCGGCTGGGCACCGGGCCAGGCGGCCCGCGAGTACCCGGACGGCATTGGCATCTTGATGCAACCCGGCGACTTCTTCATCAACCAGGTGCACTACCACTACGAAGAGGACGCGCCGGCCGACAACTCCGGCACCGCTTTTGCGTTTGCCAGCCTCGAAGACGCCGAAGCCGCCGGCGGCTTCCGCGAGCTGACGAGCCATCGCTACCTCACGCCGGCCGAGATTCCCTGCGCCGAATGGGAAGAAGGCCCACTGTGCGATCGCGAGGCATCGCTGGAAGCGGCGATCGAACAGTTCGGTCCCTTCGCCCGCACGATCGCCAATGGCCTGACCGCCGCATGTGGGTACACCCCCGAGGACTTCGCTCACATGACCGATGGCACCGCCTCGTCCACGTGCGACAAGAACATCACCAACCCCGGCCAGATCGTTGCGGTGACCGGGCACATGCACGAGATCGGCTCGGCCTACCGTCTCACCCTCAACCCCGATACGCCTGACGAGCGAATTCTGCTCGACATCCCGAACTGGTCGTTCGAATGGCAGCTCGTGTACGGCCCGACCGAAGACATCGTGGTGACCGCCGACGACGTGGTTCGCGTCGAGTGCTGGTGGGATCGCGCCAAGATCGATCCCGATCTTGAACCCCGCTATGTGTTGTGGGCCGAGGGCACCAACGACGAGATGTGCTACACCGCGATTTCCACCGTTCCGGTCGAGTAGTCAGCCGCCCTCGACGGCGGCAACGGAGCCCCTGCTGGCCCAGACCGAAGCTGCCGCACTAGACCGAAACCGACGCTCCCGACGCTTCGGCGATGCTGCGCACCTGCGCCATCGCATCGTCGAGGTCGGTGACGCGCCGCTCGAACACCTGATTCGGGCCGGCGAACACAAACACACAATCGATGACCGGTCGGCCGGTGGTCTGGGCCACGGCCAGCGCGTAAGTCGCGCCCTGGAGGCGGTAGTGCGCCATCTTGGCGTCGACCTCCGCCTCGGACGCAACCGCATCGGTCTTGTAGTCGACCACGATCAAACCCTGCTCGGACTCGACCAACAAGTCGACGTAGCCCTCGACTACGACATCGCCGAGGGGCATCGAGACGAACAGTTCTTTGAACGACCGCGGCGCATGGACCGCCGCCTGCAAAATCGGTGACGTCAAGGCCTGACGCACGGTCGCGGCGATCTGATCCGCCGCCCAGGGCACCGATTCGGCGTGGGCCTGGGCCCGAGCCAGCGCTTCGCAACGACCGGGGTCCGCGAAGCTGAGCGCCTGCAGTACACCGTGTACCGCCCGGCCGATCGCGGTGCCGGCCCGACCACGACGCCACACCGTTTGGCCGTCGCCGGGCTCGAGCGAATAGTCGGTAGCAGCCTTGGCACCGGTTTCTTCGCCGTCGCCTTCCTCGCCGTCGGCCGCGCCCTGCGCCTGTCGGGCGATGGCTGTCGCCGAGAGCGACCGCACCACCGATTGGTCGCGCAACAACGACTCGCGGTCCGCAATGAAATCGGCGCGGGCCTCGACCGTGTCGCCGGTGTCGGGCATGGCGAGCTGCACCGGCGGTCCGGGCGGGATCATCACCGGCGCCTCGTAGCTTCGGGCCACCGCGCCGAGGAGATCCTGCGACAGCGCCGAGATCCGCTGACCGTGCGACTCGCTGCCCTCCTTGTGGAAACCGCTGACCAGGAGATGATCGCGGGCTCGAGTACACGCGACGTAGAGCAGCCGGTTCTTCTCGTCGGCGTTCATCGCTCCCTCGAGGTCGGCCAACTCCTCGAATTGGGTCGAGCCGGCGCGCGAGCCGCTCTTGAATCGAGGTTCGCCCCCGTCGTCGGGCCACAACACCTGCACCCCCTGCGATCGGCTGCGGTGCACCGTGGTGAGTCCGCTGACCACCGTGATGGGGAACTCGAGGCCCTTGGCGCCATGGATGGTCATGATGCGCACCGCATCGTCGTCGGCCTCGGGCAACGTCGGCTCGTGGGCCCGCGCCCCATCAGCGCCTTGCAGGGCAGCCCAGGCGAGGAAGTCGCGTAGGTCGCCACCCTTGGCTTCCTGGAACGCTCGGGCCTGATCGAGCAGATACCGCAGGCGCCGCCAGGCATCACGGGGCCGGCTGTCGGCGAAGGCGAGGGCGAACGCCTTGCGTTCCTCATAGATCCGGTTGATCAGCTCGCTCGGTTCGAGCCACCAGCGCTCACCGTGCCAGGCCTGCAGGCTACCCATCGCTCGCGCAACCACATGGTCGGGGCCCAGAACGTCAGGGCCGGCCTGGCGATAATCCCATGACCCGTGGGCGCTCTTCCAGCGGTAGAGATCGTCATCGCCGCAGGCGAACAGCGGGGAGCGAAGGGCAGCGACGACGGCGATCTGATCGGCCGGATCGACGATCGCGGTCAACACCGCCAAAACGCTGCGGATCTCGGGCTGGTCGTACAACAACACCCCGGTGTCGGCTCGCGACGGCACGTCGACTTCGTCGAGCGCTTGTTGGAGGAACCGTAGCGACGCCCGAGTGGGAATCAGAATGGCTATGTCGGACAACCGCGGGTTCCGCCATTGTTCGTCGTCCTCGTCATAGACCTGCCACTTGCCGGGCTCGGCCCGTATCTCGGCGATGGCCAACGCCACCGTCCCGGCCTCGACCATCCGAAGCTCGTCGGCTCGGACCTTGGGGTCCGGGTGGACGCCGCCCAGGATCACCGGACGATGGTCGATCCGAGGTCCGTCCTCCCGGAACGCCTCCAGGGCCACGTAGTCGATCGGGATGGCCGGGGCGCCATCGACGCTGTCGTCTGCTCCGATGATCTTGCCGAACACCTTGTTGACCCAGGACAGGATCGACGGCACGGTCCGGAAGTTCTGCACCAGGGCCACCGGATCGTCTTCGGCCAGCGACCGCCGGGCCTCCAGGAAGAGGTTGAGATCGGCGCGGCGGAAGCGATAGATCGACTGCTTCGGGTCGCCGACCACGAACAGGCAGCCGGGATCGACCGGGACATCGTGCCACGGACGTGCCGCAGGATCGTCGGCGATCTCGCCCGCGTCGTCGGGGTCGCCCATCGACGAAGCCAACAACACGGCCAACTCGATCTGAATGGGGTCGGTGTCCTGGAACTCGTCGAGCAGCAGGAGCGCGTAGCGATTGCGCAGTTCCGCTCGGGCTCTCGGGTGGTCCCGCAACAGCTGGCGAGCCAACACCAACAGGTCGTGGAACTCGAGCCGGCCTTCGGCGGCTCGCTCGCGGGCCGACTGGATCGTGAAGCGGGCCACCTCGATGGCCAGCCGCCGGAGAACTTGTTCCATGGCGCGGTTCTGGAACGCCTCCATCGCTTCGTTGGCCGCGCTGATCTTGTCGCGATACGGCTTGGCATCGCCGCCCCAGTTTTCTTTCTTGC
>JABDJW010000022.1 GCA_013002375.1 Acidimicrobiales bacterium
CGGCCTCGACCATCATCACGGCGACATCGCCGTCGTCGAGCAGGCGCCCGGCAACGACCATCTCGAAGGCGGAATCGGTTACCTCTTCGTAGGTCGGGTGGGGAATCCATTCGCCGTCGGCCGAGTAGGCGATGCGGGTGGCGCCGATCGGGCCGTCGAACGGAATGGGCGAGATGCTCAGGGCCGCCGACGCGGCGTTGATGGCCAGAACGTCGTAGGGGTTCTCCTGGTCGGCGCCGATGATGGTGCCGACGATGTGGACCTCGTTGCGGAAGCCGTCGGGGAACGCGGGCCGCAGCGGACGATCGGCCAGACGGCAGGTGAGAATGGCTTGCTCGCCGGCGCGGGCCTCGCGCCGGAAGAACGAACCGGGGATCTTGCCCGCGGCGTACATCTTCTCTTCGATGTCGACCGTCAGCGGGAAGAAGTCGGCACCCTCGCGCACCCGCCGGCTGGCGGTTGCGGTGACGAGCACCATCGTGTCGCCGAGACGGCCGACGACGGCTCCGTCGGCGAGACCGGCGAGCTTGCCGGTCTCGAACGACATGACTTTGTCAGCGGCGCCTTCGACGCCACCGGATACAGAAATGGCTTCAGCCATAGTTGCTTTCCTCTTTCATCAGCGAAGCCAGCGTCGAACGCATGGCTTCGTGCGGGGCCGAACCTTTCGGCTCCGCTGAGGTGCAGCTGCGGCAGCTTCCAGTTGGATGCTTCCCGAACCGCGCTCCGTATCTGTTCCGGGGGGCCCGAGCCTCATGCAACTGGCAGCTGTCCCAATCGTTGCTGCACGTGTGCATTTTTATGCGACCGGATCGGGGCCGGCGTTGTGCTGCGCCGCAGGTTCGACGCGATTCGAGCGGTACGGCTTTACTCCGCTCCCTGCCGCTGAGGCATGGGCCGCTCGATGGTTGGTTGTGATCCTAGCGCCGCAGGCCCAGATGGGCGATGAGGTCGCGGTAGCGCTCGACGTTGTTGGCCGCGATGTAGTCGAGCAAACGTCGACGGCGTCCAACGAGCATCAAGAGCCCTCTCCGACTGTGATGGTCCTTCTTGTGGTCCTTCGAGTGGTCGGTGAGGTGGTTGATTCGATCGGTGAGCAGGGCAACCTGCACCTCGGGCGAGCCCGTGTCGTTCGGATTGAGGTCGAATTTCTCGGCCGTCCGGGCGATGGTGTCCTGCTTGCTGGGCAGGTTGGTGGGGCTGCTTGACATGTTCAGTCTTTCGAATCGGGTTTCGGACCCTGCCCCATGGGCCGCTGTGCGGGCCCGGGAGCAACCTCGTAAGGCTAGCGGCGCTCAGTCGAACTCCACTACCTCGGGTTGTGGTCGGCAAAACCGATCCTCCCCCTATCGGCTCACCGGGACGATTCTGAAGCTGTGCTAGATACCAATCATGGTTTCGAGCAGCGCAACGACCGTCGACGACTACCTCGCCGAACTCCCCGACGAGCGCCGAGACGCGATCGAGGACGTGCGGGCCGTCATCTTGGCCAACCTGCCCGACGGCATCGTCGAAACGATGAACTGGGGCATGATCAGCTACGAAGTGCCGCTCGAGACGTACCCGGACACCTACAACAAGAAGCCCCTGATGTACGCCGCGCTGGCGTCGCAGAAGAGGCACATGGCGGTGTACCTCAGCAGCATCTATGCCGACCCTGAGCTCCAGGGGTGGTTCGAGACCGAGTACAAGGCGACGGGCAAGACGTTGGACATGGGCAAGAGCTGCGTGCGGTTCACGAAGCTCGAGAACCTACCGCTCGACCTGATCGGCGAGGCCATCGCCAAAGTCGACCTCGACCAGTTCCTCAGCTACTACGGGAATCGCTGACCGGCGACGCCGACGTCCGATCGACCACAACCTGCTGCTCGCGCCAGGCCTTGACGCCGACGATGGTCAGCACGGTCGAACCGGAGATCTCGATGATGACGGCGGTCCAGGTGAACCAGTCGATGCCGTCGTTCCAGAGCGAGTCGCTGAACGAGCCGAAGTCGGGCAACAGGTGGGCCATGGCGATGCCCAGCGTGGCCGGGATTCCGATCGCGATGGCCATGGTCGGGCTGAGCCGGTGCCGGTTGGCCAGCATCCAGATGAACACCACCGTGAGCACCACCTGGACATTGCCCAGCACCTGCACCGGAATGTCGATGTCGAACAGACCCCGCCGCACGTGGTCGAAGGAGTGCAGGGCCCACGCCGCCAGATAGAAGAGTGAGCCGGCCAGGAACGTGCGCTCGGTTGCATCGGTGAGTCCTTCGATTCGGGCCATCGACTCCTCCTTCCGTACCGTTGGAACGATCGTTCTACATGGTAGAATGATCGTTCTACACCTGCCAACTCGAGCCCGAGAAGCATGACCGACACCACCACGATCAATCCGAGCGCCGAGCGAATCGTCTTCGCCGCGGCCGAGTTGTTTCGCCGGCAGGGTTTCGCAGCCACCGGCCTCAAGGCGATCGCAACCGAGGCCGGGCTACCCATCGGTTCGATCTACCACCACTTCCCCGGCGGCAAGACCGAGCTCGGCGAGACCGTGATCCGCATCACGGGCGCCGGCTTTCAGGAACTGGTCGAGACCATCATCGATGCCGGCACCAACCTGGTCAGCGGGATCGACGATGCGTTCGCCGGTGCGGCCGCCACGGTCGAGGCCAGCGATTACGCCGACGCCTGCCCCATCGCCACCCTGGCCCTCGAGATCGCCAGCACCAACGAACCGATGCGCCAAGCCAGCGACCGGGCCTTCACCGGCTGGATCGACGCCCTCACCGGTCGCATCGAGGCCGCGGGCTGCGATCGAAAGACGGCTCGAGCCACCGCGATCTCGGTGCTGTCGCTGCTCGAAGGCGCGTTCCTGTTCTCCCGCGCCAGCCGCAGCGTCGAGCCCCTCCATGCCGCCGGCACCAGCGCGGTCGCCCTGGTTCGCGCCGCGATCTCGGACTGAGCGCTTCCCGGGAACGCCAGCGTGACGCAGTCACGCGCAGCTGCGCAATATCGGCCGAGGTGGGCCGCGGTGGTCAGCTCTCGAGCAGGTGGCCCATGCGCTCGCGTTTGGTGTCGAGGTATCGCTGGTTCTCCGGATTCGGCGCGGTGTGCAACGGCTCGCGGCCGGAGATGGTGAGGCCGTAGCCCTCGAGCCCGCCGTACTTGACCGGGTTGTTCGTCATCAGCCGCATGCTGGTGACACCCAGATCGGCGAGGATCTGAGCACCGACGCCGTACTCGCGACTGTCGACCGGCAGGCCGAGGGCAATGTTGGCGTCGACGGTGTCGGCGCCGTCGTCCTGCAACTCGTAGGCCCGCAGCTTGTGGCCGATGCCGATGCCGCGCCCCTCGTGGCCGCGGAGGTACACGATGACGCCGGCGCCCTCTTGGCCGATCCGGTCGAGCGCGGCCTGGAGCTGGGATCCGCAATCGCACCGAATCGAGCCGAGCAGATCACCGGTGAGGCACTCGCTGTGGACCCGCACCAGCATGTCGGGGCCGACCTCGCCGAGCTGGTACGCGACATGCTCTTCGCCGTCGAGGACGGACCGATAGGCGTGGGCGGTGAAGTCGCCGTACTTGGTCGGAATGCGGGCCGACGCGAACTTCTCGACCAGCTTCTCCTTGCGACGACGGTAGCGGATGAGATCGGCGATCGAGATCACCAACAAGCCGTGCTCTTCGCCGAACTCGAGCAGATCGGGCAGGCGAGACATGGTGCCGTCGTCCTTGACGATCTCGCACAGGACACCCACCGGAGCCCGGCCCGAGAGCTCGCACAGATCGATGGCCGCTTCGGTATGGCCGGCCCGCTTCAGCACGCCCCCCTCGCGGGCCCGCAGCGGGAAAATGTGACCGGGACGGGCGAACTCGTCAGGGCGGGCGGTCTCCTGGGCCAGAGCCTGCACCGTCTTCGAGCGATCCGAGGCCGAGATGCCCGTGGAGGTTCCCTCCAAGACGTCGACGGTGACCGTGAACGCAGTGCGCATCGACTCGGTGTTCTCGGTGACCATCAGCGGCAGCTTCAGCGCTTCGGCCCGGGCGTGGGTCATCGGTGCGCAGATCACGCCACTGGTGTGGCGGATCATGAAGGTCATCTTCTTTTCGGTCATCGCGTCGGCCGCGATGATCAGGTCGCCCTCGTTTTCGCGATCCTCGTCGTCGACGACGATCAGGAACTCGCCCTGCCGGTATGCCTCGATGGCGTCCTCGATCGTGGCCAGACTCATGACTGCTCCGTGCTGGTGGTGGTGGAAGGGGCTTCGATCCGGCCGCTCTGCAGCAGCTTCTCGATGTGTTTGCCCAAGATGTCGGTTTCGATGTTGACGGTGTCGCCGACCTGGCGAGCGCCGAGGGTCGTGACCGCAAGGGTGTGCGGGATGACGGCGATATCGAACGACGAATCATCGTCGCTGGCCACCGTGAGGCTGATGCCATCGAGGGCGACCGAGCCCTTCTCCACGATGTAGTGCGCCAGGTGAGGCGGCGTCGCAAAGGTGAACCGGCGGGAGCCATCGGCTTGATCGGCGATGGCCATCACCGTGGTGACGCCGTCGATGTGGCCCTGCACGATGTGCCCGCCGAACCGACCGTCGCCGGCCAGTGGCCGTTCCAGGTTCACCGGGCTACCGACCTGCAGTTCGCCGATGTTGGTGCGATCCAGCGTTTCCGGCACGGCATCGGTGGCCCACCAGCCCGCGCCTTGCTCGACCAGCGTGAGACAGCAACCGTTGACGGCGATCGACGCCCCCCGGGTGGCATCGGACAAGACCGTCGAGGCGGCAACGACGATGCGAGCGCCATCGCCGTGGTGATCGATCGAGGTGATGGATCCCAGTTCTTCGACGATGCCTGTGAACATGTGGCCTCCTGGCCCGGTGGTGGGGGGCAAAAGAGGCCGACGAGGCGACCCACCGGGCGCACGACGGCGCCGGCGGGTAGCTGCAGCGATCCTCTCTCATCCGGACTGTGACCGTCGGCCCAGGAGTTCCACCTGATCAGCCGCAGTGCCGACCGGTGGTCGACTCCTTGGCTCGCGGGCTTTCACCGCCGGTCGGGACTTTCACCCAACCCCGAGGATTGTTCTGTTGTTGGTTCCTTGTCTTCCAGTGTGCCCGGACCGAAGGCCGAAACCCAAAGCCGGGATTTCTAGAACAAGTTCTAGTTTGGCGGTCTCGGTTCCGATCCGTCAAACCTTTTGATAGCAGAAATTGTCACTCTGACTGCCAATAGGGGTCAGACCCCCAAACCCAGAAAGGGGTCAGACCCCAATACGCAAAAAGGGGTCAGACCCCAAACGGCAAAAAGGGGTCAGACACCCTCACGCACCCTCACGGACGCAGTCAGCCGGTCGGCGGGTGTTAGCCGAGCGAACGACGGGTGGCGGCGATGTCGAGATGCAGCTGATCCTTCAGCGCCTCGATGCCGTCGAACTTCACCTGACCCCGCAATACCTCGACGAACTTCACGTGAGCCCGCTCGCCGTACAGGTCGCCATCGAAGTCGAGCAGATGCGCTTCGAGCAACAACTTGCCGTCTTCGGCGTAGAACGTCGGTCGCGTACCGAGCGAAATCGCCGCCATGTGCACGTCGCCGTTCGGCCGCTCGTACCAGCCGGCGTAGACGCCATCCGCCGGTAGGAGGATTTCTTCGGGCACCGCCACGTTCGCGGTGCGGAAGCCCAGCCCGCGGGCCCGCTGATCGCCGCCCCGGACGAAGCCCCGCACCTCGTAGGGCCGGGTGAGAAGCCGGTTGGCCTCGGCCACCGAGCCGCTGGCCAACGCGGCGCGGATCGCGGTGGACGAAACCTGATCGCGGTCGCCGGCCGGCTGGCCATCAACGCCCACCAGGGACAGGCCCCGCACCTCGAAGCCAGCCTCGGCGCCGATCTCCTCCAGCAGAATCACGTTGCCCTGTCGCTGATGACCGAAGTGGAAGTCCTCTCCGACGATGACGGTCTTGCACTGCAATCCGTCGACCAGCACCTCGTACACGAACTCGGCCGCCGGTTCGGTCGACCGTTCGTGATCGAAGGTGATCACCAAACACGCATCGACGCCGGTATCGGTCAGCAGCTCGAGCTTTTGTTCGAGGTCGGTCAGCAGTGCCGGTGCCGACTCCGGGCGAACGACGCTGGCCGGATGGCGATCAAAGGTGACGACCACCGACGCCAGTCCTTCGGATTCGGCGATGTCGCAGAC